>NZ_JAJAFZ010000219.1:0-661 GCF_025384895.1 Photorhabdus kayaii | reverse complement strand
ATAAGAATTCACTTTGACAATAGATAATTAGCAAAAACCGCCGTAAACCCTTGCCCAGTGCCAGAGCGGGGATATCAGGCGAAAAGCCCAAAGGGCTTTCAGACCGCCGACAAACCTCATTGAAAATAATGGGGTCTGTTCTTTTCATGATGAATCCTAATACAACTCATTTTCCTCATTGACCCGATTCAATCGCCCGTCAGGGGGTTATTTCCGCTTCGCTTGCAATTTGACACGTTCGCTCTCCAGAGATAAAAACAACACAGCATCGCGATCAGCAATGCTATCTTCTTGATATTTTGGGCGGTTGCTGCCAAAAGACACTGTATTTGCACTTTTTGCAACCCGCGAAAACGGGCATAACGGTGCCCGTGATGTTGTTTCGCATCCGCAAAACTGCGTTCTATCGTCTCCTTTCGTCGCTTGTAAACCTTTTTACCCCACTCCGTTAGCCGGTTTTCCCTGGCTTGCTCCTTACTGTCCTCCCAGACATGACGGGTTATCTTTTTGCCCCCTTTGGCCTGCGTACAGGATGCGCGTTTCGGGCAGTACTGGCAGATATTCGCCGCAGCCTGATAATGCCGGTATCCCTCTCGGCTGGTCGTTTTATAAATCAACTTTTCGCCCTGGGGGCACACACAGGGCGCGAGCATACTTTTTT
>NZ_JAJAFZ010000218.1:0-674 GCF_025384895.1 Photorhabdus kayaii | reverse complement strand
GCGCCGCTGTCCGGCAGCAGGCAGGCGCTGACCAGCGTGTCACGGAGGGCGCTTTCCACCTGACAGCTCAGGCCATAATGGGTATGGAGTCGCCGGGTCACCTGCCCCAGTTTGACGTCCACAATACGCCTGAGGGCCTCAGCCGGTAACGGGCGGTAAATCACCGTTTGAAAGCGGGCCAACAGGGCAGGCTGGAAGTGATCCCGCAGCACAGGATACAACCGCTCATGCAGCGCGGCATTCGGGGCGTCAGGTTGTTGCGCCAGTAGCGCCATCAAGTGATCACTGCCCAGATTCGACGTCATCAATATCACGGTCTGACGAAAGTCGATCTCGCGCCCTTCGCCATCACGCATAAAACCGCGATCAAATACCTGATAGAACAAATTCAGCACGTCGCGATGGGCTTTTTCCACTTCATCCAACAGCACCACGCTGTAAGGACGTTGACGGACCGCTTCTGTCAGTATCCCGCCCTGACCGTATCCGACATAACCCGGCGGGGCCCCTTTCAACTGGGAAACCGTATGCGGCTCCTGATATTCCGACAGGTTGAGGGTGATCAGTGAACGTTCCCCGCCAAACAGGCTATCCGCCAAGGCCCGCGCGGTTTCAGTTTTCCCTACCCCACTTGGCCCAACCAACAAGAAAACCCCCAGTGGACCGTGTTCCGG
>NZ_JAJAFZ010000217.1:0-675 GCF_025384895.1 Photorhabdus kayaii | reverse complement strand
ACGTTTCATGGTCGAATTTAACCCGTCCATCTGACCGCGCTTTTTCATTTGATTTATAGGGAATTATCACTTTTATTCCCTGACTTTTTAACCGGTTACGTAATGCGTGGCTGGCATAACCTTTATCAGCAATCACCGCTTTTGAACGACGTTTCATAAAACCGTTTTTACGCTGAATACCCAGACCATCCAGCAGGCGCACTGCATATTGACTTTCATGACATTGACCTGCACTGAGTACCACATTCAGTGGATAGCCTTTTCCATCGACCGCCAGATGGATTTTGGTGCCATAACCACCCTGAGAGCGACCCAGGCCATGATCTTCGGTGACATCGGGATGTTTTTTTTGGCGCCCGCCGCACAATGTGCCGCACGAATGTTACTGCCATCCAGAGATATAGCTGACCAATCAACTAAACCTTGTTCATCCAGTATTGACAATAACTTATTGAAAATGAGGTTAATGAGCCCCGATTTTGCCCACCGATTAAAGCGATTATAGACGGTTTTCCAGGAACCATAACGTTCGGGTAAATCCCGCCAGGGGGCACCGGAACAGAGTATCCAAAACATGCCGTTGATAACCCGGCGGTGTTCAACATAAGGATGTCCCGGCCGTTGAGAATGTTCGAGGGGCAATAAGGGGAGCAGTAACTCCCATGCTTCATCAGG
>NZ_JAJAFZ010000216.1:0-680 GCF_025384895.1 Photorhabdus kayaii | reverse complement strand
CAGCCTATCCACGTCTTCGTCTTAAACGTTCCTTCCGTGACCTCAAGTCAAGGGAAGACTCATCTCAAGGCAAGTTTCCCGCTTAGATGCTTTCAGCGGTTATCTCTCCCGCACTTAGCTACCGGGCAATGCCATTGGCATGACAACCCGTACACCAGCGGTGCGTCCACTCCGGTCCTCTCGTACTAGGAGCAGCCCCTTTCAATCTTCCTGCGCCCACGGCAGATAGGGACCGAACTGTCTCACGACGTTCTAAACCCAGCTCGCGTACCACTTTAAATGGCGAACAGCCATACCCTTGGGACCTACTTCAGCCCCAGGATGTGATGAGCCGACATCGAGGTGCCAAACACCGCCGTCGATATGAACTCTTGGGCGGTATCAGCCTGTTATCCCCGGAGTACCTTTTATCCGTTGAGCGATGGCCCTTCCATGCAGAACCACCGGATCACTAAGACCTACTTTCGTACCTGCTCGAACCGTCACTCTCGCAGTTAAGCTGGCTTATGCCTTTGCACTAACCTCACGATGTCCGACCGTGATTAGCCAACCTTCGTGCTCCTCCGTTACGCTTTGGGAGGAGACCGCCCCAGTCAAACTACCCGCCAGACACTGTCCTCAGCCCGGATAACGGGCCTAAGTGAGAACATCGAGCATTCAAGGGTGGTATTTCAAGGATG
>NZ_JAJAFZ010000215.1:0-693 GCF_025384895.1 Photorhabdus kayaii | reverse complement strand
TTATCACGAGATATTGTAAAATAAGGTAGGAAATAACCACTTAAGCGTTGACCAGAACCGTTCAAGGAGCGAGGAACTGGTCAACTGTTAGGGGGATACCAGTTGTCGTTCTGTTGTCAGGGATAAGTATCGCCAAGAGGTAACCCTTTTTACTCAGAACATTGGTATCTTGGTGAAGTAGACAGTAGTAGATGCTAATATCTCATCGATGAAAAAGTTATCTTGAAAAACGCCATTAAAGAGCGAGCTCCTTCGCGGTAATACGCAGTTTAAGGATAAATGAGCATGATTGTATATATTCCGTTTATTTTGATGGTTTTGAGTCTGTTGGGGTTTCTTGCTTGCTTCATCTATTTTGGCTTGAGCAAAAAAGTTTCACTAAGAAGTATAAAATCTCCATTGCTCTTTTTTGATTTTTGTTTTTTTAATAAAAACAAACTTGCTAATTTTTCCATGATGATATTATTTGTTGTTTATATATCTGGAATTTTGTTTGAATTTATTGAAACTGGAAACTTAATTTCCTTTGATGGCTATTTTGTTGAAGTATTTGCAATTCTTATTTTTCTTATTCATTGCAGATTTTTCTCAAAAAGAAGATTTGCACATAGAAATAATATTGAATTCATAAAAGAGTTTGCTTTTGAAATGGAAATAAGTCTTCAAAATACGTTATTATGGTTATCTAAATAG
>NZ_JAJAFZ010000214.1:0-709 GCF_025384895.1 Photorhabdus kayaii | reverse complement strand
GCGGTTGGGCCGCCTGACGACTATTTACCCCCGCGTGCGCCGAGGCTAACGGGCAGTCCGGCTACGGTCTGCCCTCACACCGAACCCGCCCAGCTTAACGGGGGCGTGCGAACGGTCAGCGGCTATCGGGGGTTGAGGTCGGCTCTGAACTGTCCGGCGGCGTGTCCGTGTCGGCGTTATCGTCGGCGCACAGGTCGGCCAGTAAACCCACCTCATCGGCGTCGCGGACTTTTTCGTCGGCCATTTGCTCCGCCGGATGGGTGCTGGCGTGCACCGCCTGCAAGGCCCGGATAGAGACCTGCGTATACACCTGGGTGGATTCCACGCTGGCATGGCCTAACATGGCCTGTATCCAGCGCAGGTCCGCCCCGTTCTCCAGCATCTGCGTCGCCATCGCGTGCCGGAACAGGTGGCAGGCACCTTTTTTCTCGATGCCGGCGGCCCGGATATAGCCGCTCACGGCATTCGTGATACCGTTCGGCTGCAACCCGTCGAGACCGTCCATTGCCACGAACAGCGATTGGATGTCCGGGGTGACCAGCAGTTGCGGGCGAACCTGCTGCTGATAGAACTGGAGCCAGTTTAAGGCCCGTTCGCCGAGGGGCAATACCCGGTCTTTATTCCCCTTGCCCTGCCGGATGGTCACGGTTTTGCGTGACCCGTCAATGCTGTAGATATCGAGCCGGGCCACTTCACTGCGTCGTATCCC
>NZ_JAJAFZ010000212.1:0-765 GCF_025384895.1 Photorhabdus kayaii | reverse complement strand
CAGGTTCTTAGCCGGCGATATCACCATTGAGGGCGTTTTCTCGTTATGGAACGGACAGCGCAGCACATAATCCTCACCGCGTTTTTTCATCGTACGGCCTTGCTTACGCGCCAGCCCCAGCAACGAGACGGTTTGCTTTAAGTGGACTAAATCGGTGTCGGGAACGCGGGTCATCAGAGACCTCCTGTAAAAACCTGTCAATATGCTTTTATGGTTTCTTTATACATGCATATATGGTATGTTTCAAGCATCATGTTTAAACAAGGGGGTAAAATGCTGGCTCTGTTTCCTTGGCGAGTAATTTCTATGGACTTTGGTAAACGTCTGGCAACCCTGCGTAAAGACCGCAGGCTTACTCAGGCCGCACTGGCGGAGAAAGTCGGTTGTCACGTGACAATGATCCGGCGTTATGAAGCTGACGAAGTACAACCGACACTGGAGATTATCCGCAAGCTCTCCCGTGCACTTTCTGTCAGTGCAGATACGCTGGTTTTTGACGAGAATGAGCGCAACCCGGATGAAGAACTGCGTTTGCAGTTTGAGGCTATCAGCCAGTTCACACCGGAAGAGAAAGAAGTGGCAAGGGTGTTACTGGAGTCATTGATTTTAAAACACGATGCCAACCGTTTTGCCCGTAACAACAGCAGAGCAGGCACCGAGAAGTAAGACATAAAACACGTGCGGCGATCCCGTGTTGGAGCACGGAACCGCCGCTAACCGTAAGCAACTATTGGAGTAGTTACTATGGCTAACCGCGATTGTAAT
>NZ_JAJAFZ010000211.1:0-770 GCF_025384895.1 Photorhabdus kayaii | reverse complement strand
GTGCCGGTATCGAGGGTGTTTTTGTCTTTATCTGCGGTACTGGCAATGACTGCGCCGTCAAGCTGGGTGTGTTCACCCACTTTCACTTGATAGCCGCCTTTACCGGCAAACAGTCCGGTCTGCTCCTGTACGGAGTCAAAGTTGCTGTGGATTTTGTCGCGGCTGGCGCTGAGGTTCAATGAGCCGCCCGGTTGTGGACCGAGAGTAACACTGACGCCGGCACTGGCGTTCTGCTGCTTCATATCGTAGCGGTTGCTGTCCTGCTCGCTGCTGAGTGTCAGGTGGCGTTTGACGTCGGCGGTAATCTGTTCGCCGCTGACCTGAGCGCCTTTGAGCGTGGCATCCCGGCCGGCGTTGAGGGTGACGGTTTGTCCTGCATCCAGCGTAGTTTCGTTATGGCTGACGCCGTTACCGCTTTCACGGCCTTTGCCGCGGTTGGTACTGGCGGAGAGATTGATTCCCGTGCCCCCCGGTCCGGCAGTGAAACCGACGCCCAGTGAGCCACCGCGGCTGCTGTTTTTACCGGTGGTCTGTTCGGTGTTCTGGTTGGAGGAGAGCTGGATATCCCGGCTGGCATTGAGTTGCAGGTCTTTGCCCGCCTGCAACTGGCCGCCCTGAATGCGGATATCGCCGTGCTGGTCTGGAGTACCGGAAGCGGTGAGGGTGAGATTATCCCCGGTCGTCAGGCTGCTGCCCTGCTGAGTGGTCTGGTGCTGTTTCAGTTCTGACCGGGAGGACTGGCTGCCGTAGGAGAGGTTGACACCCACCAG
>NZ_JAJAFZ010000210.1:0-783 GCF_025384895.1 Photorhabdus kayaii | reverse complement strand
TTGCCGTAACCCTGGGTCTCCGTCAGGTCGGTGCTTTTGCCCTGAAACACCGTCTGCGCCAGCCTCCCCGCCCTCTCTGAGGGGTCGTCACTGGTGTTTATCTGTTGCAGTTTCAGCCGCACCTGAGTAACCCGGGTCAGGAAGGTTTGCAGGTTGAGGTTGCTGTCCGCCGTTATGACATCCGATGCCTTATTTTTCCCCATCAGCGCCAGTAACGGACCGAAAGTGCTGTCCATCGGTCCGTTCACGTCGCCAGCCTGTTGGTTAATCACCGGCACCGCCGTTTTATTCAGCAACGTCTTCGCGGATTTCACCCATACCTCCGATAACGCCGGCCCCTGCCGGCCGGTCTGCCCCTGATACGCCACGGTGTTCATCAACGCTATCAGCGGGGACTGACGCCCGTCCGCCATCAGGGTTAACTGGTCTGTCACCCCGGCCAGATTACGCGCTTTGTTCCAGCGCAGGCTGTTGAGAAAATCCTGCCAGGCCCCGGCAAAATCGGTAAAGTAACGCGCGGTCAGGCGGGCTTTCAGCGCTGCCGGTGAGACGGCGGCCGGGACGGCCTGACGGTTATCACTCAATACCCAGTCAATCGCTTCCTTGCGTGAAGCCACCGCGTTATCAATCGCTTTCTGTATCTGCCCTTCCCACGCCTGACGGGTAAACATCCCCGGCACCACGCGCGAGGTGGTAAACAACCGTTCCGCCTCGGTGTCGCCGGTCATTTGCCTTAAGGTCAGGTCGGCATAATCCGGCGCCACCGAGCGCAGCATCTGCTGG
>NZ_JAJAFZ010000021.1:0-67299 GCF_025384895.1 Photorhabdus kayaii | reverse complement strand
AGTCAGATTTGGGAGAGGGGGCATTACCGCCTCTTAAAATAGCAGATTGGTTAAGTGCTAGAGGAAAAGATCCCGTTACTCTTAATAAATTAAAGAAATTATTAAGTCATGAATTTAATCTATTATCTGCAAATGAACAACAGGAACTTATTGCCGAAATTTTTGATATACATAAAGAGATATCTAATGTTGGATTAGATAAAATTAAGAAAGATAAACGGATTGATATCTATTTAACAGAGTATAATATTAATGACTTTTATGAAAACATTGAAAAGTTAAAATCTAAATTTGATGATTTATAATATCGCATTTGGTAAGCCAGAATGAGATCTATTATTTTAATAATTGTAATAAAATTGTTTTAATAATCATTTATAAGGTGATAATATGAGACGTGAATATAGTGAAAAAGAAAAGAAAAAAACTTCAATACCGTTGGGGAATTCTATTGATCAGAATGAAATAGATAATAATCCGTTAGGATCAGGATTGGATCTAAATCAGATGATGAATAATACTCCTAGGGTAGCGAAAGATAATTACAGTGAAGAAAATGGCGATCTGTTTTATGGCCTTGCCGCTAAAAGGGGAAAGTATATAAGAGATGTTAATCCTAATTTTGATTCAAATAATCCTGATAGTACGCCAATGATTATAGATTTTTATAATAACGAAGTATCTAGAGTTATTTTTAAAGACACTAAGATATTACCTAAAAAATCAGAAGATTTGGTGAAAAATCCTAAAAAATATGCAAGAAATATTAAGGTTAAAGACAGCTTACAGAAAAATATTATTAAAGAGCAAAAAGGGAGATATCCTTTATGGAATGATTATTTTAAAATAGGAGGTGAAAATAAGAAATTTAACATGTATAAAATATTTAAAGAAATAACTAGCAAGTATAATTCTGACTATTATCATGTTTGTTATAACAAAACATGGCTTACCTTTGAACCTAGATTACTTTGGAAAAGAGGAAGCAAGCTTGGTATAGAAATGGCAGCCCGTAATGGGAGAACAAAAATACACTTTGTTCTTGATGGCCTGAATATCGAACAGGTTGTTAATAAAACAAAAGGTTCTACTCCTCTGGAGGCAGGGCCAGGCGAGTCAGTTACCGCGTCTGAATTGCGTTATGCTTATCGCAATAGAGAGAGATTGGCGGGAAGAATTCATTTTTATCGGGATGGTAAGGAAGTTATTGCGCCGTGGGACGAAAATCCAACGTTATGGCAGAATTATATTCCTCAGGGTAGTAATCGAAATATAGCTACTCAGAGAAATGGAGGAGCAATGTCTAGATTAATAGCATTACCGAGACGAATGTTTTCACCAGTTATTAAGCGTATTTTTTAGTTGAATCCTGATAATTTAAATACCCAGTTGTCATAATGATAATTTCAGGTATCCAATTTCAATTATTATAGAGAGTTTAAAAATGTTCAAAAATGATATACGTGAAAAAACAGTTAAACTTGGCAAAGGTAAAACTGCGGATGAAAGGTTATTGGATGCATTACATTTGGAACTTCCTGATGAAAAAGCAGTTATGTCGGCTTATCAAAAACAGATTCCTGAATTTGATGGTTTTAGTAAAAAAACGCAATTAATCCTTAGCTCTTCAAGTGAATTTGGAAAATTGAAACCAGCGAAGCAGCGTAATTTCTCAAAACCGGGTTTAAAATCGAATGGTGTTTCTGATGGAAAATTTCTTTATGCAAAGAAATCCTTGGAGAATTTCGCTGCTCATGCTGGATACGAGTATAATGGTCATTATGACGATGAATTTGTCAACTTTAAGGATAATAATAGAAATTTAGCCGATGGAAAGTTATTCCCGGGTATTAACCTGATTAAACGTCCAAAATTATCGATAGTGAAAGGTAAAGGAGAATGGGAAATACAACAAAGTGATGAGGCCGAAGCTTATAAGATTATTGACATTGAATCCTTTATTTCAGGGATAAGAGATATGTATGGTAGGGTAAATACACCTTTGCATCCAGTAATAGAATCTTTGATCAGAAATCATATTATCAACAACGACCGTATATTACCGACGATGGCGGGTATTGCTGGTTTGCATGCAGAGGTACAGGCACTGAATAATTTATTGATTTCAGAAGATAAAAAGGCAGGGAAAGCTATTGGAAGTCGGAAAATAAGCGAATATATACGGGATATGCTGAAATCATCTATTTTCACTCAGCGATTAACAACTAAACAAGCTGGAGATAATTTTGCTGCTTGCCATAATTGTTCGGGGATATTGTCATCACCCGTCAATGTCGTTACTGGTAAGGTAACAAGTGCGGGAAGTGATTTTTCATCAACATTATCTCGATATAAAACACCGCAAGAATCTCCAATATAAAATATACCCGTTATCTTTCAAGTTGTCTCTTTGTTGGCTGCACTCACTCACCCCGGTCACATAGTTATCTATGCTCCCGGGGATTCGCTCCCATTTATAAAGAGGCTAAATGATAGTTTTGCTAATGATTTGGTATTTATAACACCAGATCCAAGATGATGACACCACACAAGCCAATCGCCCATGCAATAGTGGTTGGTATTGACCAAACGATCATCTGTTGTTTGGCATCTTTAATTCCCATCATGCGGTTAACGACCCAGAATAGGCTGTCATTAAAATAACCGAAGAATAACGAACCCATCGTTGCTGCTTGTGCGGCAACCAACATGTTGATCCCCGGAATTTGACTAATAATTGGTGCAGAAATAGAAGCAGCAGTGATCATTGCCACCGTGCCGGAACCTTGAATTAAGCGAACCAGTGTTGCGATGATAAATGGAATCAGCACCGGTGTTAGTGGTAGATTGGCTATATATTGCGCCAGAATGGTGCCGGTACCACTTTCACGCAATACCGCGCCTAACGCACCGCCTGCTCCTGTCACTAATAAAATAATACCGGCAGCCTGTAAACCTTCTTCCAGACGGTCAATGACTTCATGTTTATTGGCTTTTGGCATCAAGGTATAAACCGCCAATAATACACTAATGGCTAAGGCAATAATGGGTGCGCCAAGGAAATCGAATGTCTGAAAGTAGAAGTTGTTTTCTTGTCCAGTAAAAGTTTCAGTGTTTAATAACAGGCCATTAATGGCTTTAATGAAGATCAAAACAATAGGGATAATAATCGGCAACAGGGAAAGAAATAGGCTCGGTAGTGGTTTGTTCGCCTTCTCTTCCATGTAGCGTTGGTGGATTGCTTGTAGATCTTGAGCTTCTTCGGCTTCATCAATGGGTTGAAATTCAGGATATTTTACTGCTAACCATTTGGCATAAAATACAATGCCAATAACGCAAGGCACCGCCAGAACCATACCGGTTAACATCATGGCGCCGACATCTACACCGAAAATACCAGCAACTCCCAGTGGCCCCGGTGTTGGCGGAACAGTGTGGTGGGTAACAACCAATCCGCCGGCCAGTGCCACGCCAAGCGTTAGCAGATGACGTTTTCCCTTTTTTGCGAGAGCCTTTGCCAGTGGATAGAGGATAACGAAAGCAGAATCGACAAAAATCGGAATGCTGACGATATAACCGGTAATCGCTAATGCCCACTCTTCGCGTTTTTTACCTAACCATTTGATAAAACTGTAGGCTATCTGTTCCGCGGCACCGGAAACTTCTAGCACCCGTCCCATCATGACCCCTAGACCGATAACAATCCCAATACTGCCCAGTGTGGAGCCAAAACCTTTAGTCATAACATCAATGGTATTTGCTGCGGTTAAGCCGCCAGTAATCCCGGCAATCGCTGCGGCAATTAGCATTGCTAATAAAGCATGAACACGGGTACGTAGTACCAGAAAGATCAACGTAAATACGGCAACACCCAGACCAATGACCGGAATGTAGTGTTCCATAATTAGCCTCCAGCTTGGGATAGGTTATTGGAGATAAAAGCACGGATTGCATCACTGAAAGTATTATCAACATGAAAACCCAGTGATAAGCCACGGTTGATATCGAAGTGACCCGGCCAACTGGCAACAATACGGTTAATGTTTTCGTCTGGTTCAAAGCGGATGAGATCCACCGCTTTCTGCCCGGCAATCTCGGCCAGTGCGTCAATCATGTCCTGAACTGTGACGCTAATACCCGGTAAATTAACTGTGCGGGAAAGACCAAATTTTTCCGCCGGAATTTGAGCTGCATGTATAAAGTTGCGGATCACGGTTTCAGGGCTGGAAAGCCATAAAGTAAGATCGCGGGAAACTGGACAGATACTGCTTTCTCCGTGCAGAGGCTCACGGATAATGCCACTGGCAAAAGAGGATGCTGCTTTGTTTGGTTTACCTGGGCGGATACTGATTGTCGGTAGACGAAGTACTCGGCCATCAACATATCCTTTGCGGGAATAGTCGTTAATTATCAATTCACACATGGCTTTCTGTGCGCCATAGGATGATTGAGGATTAACCGCACACTGATCCGTAATGGTTGATGGTAATTCTCCGCCAAATACGGCCAGGGAACTGGTGAAAATAAATTTCAATTTTGGATTTTTAGCCCGTGCAACGTTTAATAAGTTGCGAGTAACATCAAAGTTAACTTGCAAACCGAGATCAAAATCGCTTTCAGCGTGACTACTGACAATGGCGGCGAGATGGAATAATACCGCACTGTTTTCATCGATCAGCTTTTCCGCGGCTTCTGATTGAGTTAAATCCAGTGCTAGACACTGAACGCGGGGATCATTAACGGGTGAAACAGGACATTGAATATCGGTCAATATGAGTTGGTCGAAATTTAATGTTTGATTGTTGTTTAGTAAAGCGCTGGCTAGTTGCTGACCCAGAAAACCTGCTCCACCAGTGATTATCATTTTCATTGCGACTCTCCTTGTTTAATAGCGTTGGGCTATTTACTTATAGGTTATAGGGTATATACCCGTTATCTTTCAAGTTGCCTCTTTGTTGGCTGCACTCGTTCACCCCGGTCACATAGTTACCTATGCTCCCGGGGATTCACTCCCTTGCCGTCGCGATGCATCTTGAAATCCATAGGGTATAGTAGGGTTCTTACCCTTGTACGCTGACGATATGTAATATCAGATTGTGTTCTCGTAATTGTTGCTGCACTTTCGGCGGAAGCTGGCTGTCACAGACAATATCATCCAAACTCGAAAGCGGGCAGACCCGAAACATGCCGTATTTGCCATATTTACTGCTATCAGACACCAACACACGGCGGCGGGCGATTTCCAATACTGCCTGTTTGACTAACACTTTTTCTTCATGTGGCGTGGAGACACCATGCTCTAGATCCCATGAACTGGTGCTAATAAAGGCAATATCCACATTCAGATTGCGAAGCAGCATGGCGGCGATAGGGCCAACACAGGAATAATTTCTTTTATCTACCAGCCCCCCGGTATGGAACAGATTTAATTGGGGTTTGTTCATCAGATATTGGGTAATGGAAAAATCGTTCGTGATGATAGTGAGGTTAAAACGCTCAGCCAGGACTCTGGCAATTTCAAACGTGGTAGTGCCAGCATCAAGATAGACCACTTGTCCATCTTCAACCATAGATACTGCATATTGACCAATTTCCCGCTTATGACGATGATGAAGCCGGGCTTTTTCATTCCAAGGCAATTCCTGACGTAAAACATCACTAAGTTGCACACCACCACTGACACTAACGACTTTTCCTTCCTCCTCCAGAGTGCGGATATCCCGCCGTACTGTCATATGCGAGACGTTCATCAGTTTAACCAGTGTACTGATAGAAATTGTCCGATATTCATGTACATAGCGATAAATAAAGTCTCTACGCTCTGATGGAAGCATATCTTCTCCTGATTATTTCTGTGCTTTGGTCAACCAATCCAAACCATCTTCGGTGTAACCAGCGGGGTGATATTCACAGCCCAACCACCCTTGATAGCCCATTTCATCCAGTTTGTTAAATAGCCACGGATAGTTCACTTCGCCGCTATCGGGTTCATGGCGTTCGGGCACGGAGGCAATCTGGATGTGACTGAATTTTCCCCATAGACGTTCAATGGTGCGTAGCAAATCCCCTTCCATGATCTGGCAGTGATAAAGATCCAATTGGATAAGAACATTTTGACGATCAATTTTTTTGAGTAATGTTTCAGCCTGATGCTGAGTTGTCAGAAAGTAACCCGGCATATCACGAGTATTAATCGGCTCAATTAATACGTTGATGTTATGTTCTGCCATGACATCAGCGGCATATCGAATGTTTTTGATATAACACTCACGTTGTTGTTCTGGTGTGAATTGTTCATGCAATTTCCCGGCCATAGCATGAACTTGCTTGCAATTCAGAGCCAGTGCATATTTCAGAGCTATTTGTGTACCTTCAACAAATTCTTTTTCACGGCCAGGTATAGAGGCTATTCCTCTTTCTCCCGCCGCCCAGTTTCCGGCGGGCATGTTGAATAGAGCTTGTGTTAATTGATGCTGTTTTAATAGGGCAGCAAGCTCTTCCGCTGCGACTTCATAAGGAAACAGATATTCAACGCCTTTAAATCCAGCTTTGGCTGCACGGGCAAACCGTTCTGTGAAAGGTACCTCATTGAACATCATGCTCAAGTTTGCCGCGAATTTAGCCATGACGAATTCCTTGTTTGTTCACTCAGTTTTTGGGTAACGAGTTGCAAGTTCTTGCACTTGCTCTTTATTTAATGTCGTAAAGCCGTGTGGCAATAAGGTTAAATAGAGCCGTGCGGTATCTTCCAATTCCTCTGCGTTGAAAAAAGCTTGCCGTAAAGTTTTGCCGCCGACAACAGGTCCGTGGTTTGAGAGAAGAATTGCGTTGTGTTTTGCGGCCAGCTTCGCAATTTCTTCACCGATTCTTTCATCTCCTGGTGGCAGATATTTGACCAGAGGCAGTTTTCCGACCCGCATTACATAGTAGGGCGTAATGGGGGGTAGACAGTTACTTTTGTCCAGATTGGGTAGGCAGGAAAGGGCAGTTAACCAAGGGGAATGTAGATGGACCACCGCATGGCATTCGGGACGGTTGCGGTACATTGCCAAATGCATGGAAACTTCTTTTGTGGGTTTGTCACCGGATAGCCAATTACCTTCTGCATCTAGTTTACTCAGGCGATTAGCTTGCAAGTCACCAAAACTGGAGTTGGTCGGTGTGATGATAATCGTGCCATCTTCCAGTTTGGCGCTGATGTTACCTGCACCGCCACTGCTATAACCCCGGTAGAACATTGAACGAGCCCATTCGACTAACTCTAACCTTAGTGCTTGTTCACTCATGAAACATCTCCTGTACATGCAGGAAGAAATCGATGTTGCCGAAGTTACCTGATTTCAATGCCAGCCAATAATTGTGTTGTCGATCGTGTACCCAAGGTACGCCGGGAGCAATGGGTGCGCCGATACTGAATTGTTGGATGTCCAGACTTTGTACTATCTTACCGGCAGTCTCGCCGCCTGCGACAATAAAGGTATTGAATCCTAGCTGACACAGGCTTTTTACAACGCTGGCGAAGGTGTTTTCTATTGCTTCACTGGCAGTAGTTGCACCATATTGTTGCTGGATTTTCTGTAATGTTTCTGGCGGGTGAGTCGCGTATAGCATCGGTGCCAGATAGTTTTCGGATTGCTGAATAACCCACGCAACCAGCTTTTCGGCATATTGTGGATCATTGATGCATGAATCAATATTCAGGGATTTAGTTGGGGCCAATTTCTGATATAGAGCAACTTGTTTGTTGGTCATGACGGAACAACTGCCAGAAAGGACCACGGTGCGTCTATTCTCGGCGGGTGGGGTTGCCCCTTCTTGTTGGTATGGCATCAATGGCTTACCGGTGTCTGTGCTGGCAAGGGCAGCGCCAAGACCAGAACCACCAGTGATTAATTTCAGCTCTGATGCCGCTTTGGCAATAGGCAGTAGGTCATTCATGGTGAGGGTATCTGTTATTGCGTAGCGTATGTTTTGTTGTTGTAAATGATTTAGCCTCACGCGGATTGCCTGCTCGCCTTGGTGTACACATGCCAGATCCACCAGATCTGCTTTCCCTTGAGCTTGTTGTTCTATTAGGCGCAGTAGATTGGCATCTGTCATTGGTGTCACCGGATGGTGCTGCATACCACTTTCATTAAGTAGTTGACCGTTGACAAATAGATGCCCATGTACAACTGTTCGCCCGTTAACGGGAAGGGCAGGGGAGATTAGCGTGATGTCTGTTTGTAGTTCATCCATCAGGGCATCAGTGACCGGCCCGATATTGCCTTTGCTGGTAGAATCAAAAGTTGAGCAGTATTTGAAGAATATTTGTTGACAACCTGTTTTCTGACGTAACCAGCGGCAGGATTTCACCGCGTTATTCACGGCTTCGTCTATCGGGCAGGAACGGCTTTTCAGGCTGATAACGATAGCATCAATATCCGGTGGAATAGAGGTATTTTCATCAGGTGTATCTAATAGCTGGACAACTCGCCAACCACTTTGTGCCATAAAACCGGCGATATCGGTTGCGCCGGTAAAGTCATCAGCGATAACGCCCAATTTAATGGTCATTATTTTTTCTCCGGCAAAGTGATACCTTTAAATGTTTTGATAACCGCGCTGTCATCCCATTGGCCGAAACCTTCATTACTGGCAGCGAGGAACATTTGATGTGCAGTGGCTGATAATGGTAATGGGAATTTCAGATCCTTACCTGTTTCTAAGACTAATCCCAGATCTTTGACAAAAATGTCTACGGAGGATTTGGCAGTGTAATCCCCAGCCAGAATATGGGGAACGCGGTTTTCAAACATCCAAGAGTTACCCGCCGCATGGGTTACAATGTCGTACATCAGTTCCAAGGAAATGCCGGCTTTGGCCGCCAATGCCATACTTTCAGCTGCGGCAGCAATATGTATACCGGCAAGTAATTGATGGATTGTTTTGACGGTAGAGCCTTGACCAATTTCATTTCCAACATAGTAGAGACGTTCGGTGGTGGCAGCAAATACGGGTTTTAGTTGTTCAAATAATGCGAGTTCACCGGAAGCCATAACGGTGAGTTGGCCTTGTTCAGCTTTTAGTGCGCCACCTGAAATAGGTGCGTCCAGCATGTTTAGATTGTATTGGCTAAGACGATGGGCAAAATTTTTAGCCTGTTCTGCGGCAACGGTACTGTGAAGCACAATGATCGTACCGGCTCTTAACTGGTTGACTAACGGTGTTTCGCCTTCAAACAGTATGCTTTCTATTTGAGCACCATTGACGACAACAAGTAAGATAGCATCCAGCTCTGATGCCCAATTTGCGGCGTTGTTTGTCGCCACTTTAGCGCCTGCTTGTAGTAGTTGGTCACAGGCTTTTTGGTTTAAATCAAATCCATATATGGAAATACCCGCGCGTATTAACGCGCGGGCAATTCCCATACCCATAGCCCCCAATCCTATAATTCCTATTTTTTGTGTTGATTGGTTCATGATGGTTCCCTGGTGTTGTTGTTATAATTTGTTATTCTTTTATAATTATTTCACACATCATTTCACAAATATACGATGGTTATCACATTCGAAAGCTCGCTGCTTGAAGGTGGTTTTTGTTTTAATTATTTGATTTATATGGTTTATTGTTGATTTTTGCAAAATGTTAAGCTTCACATAAAGATGTGATAAGAAATATGATCGTGGGTACATTAAGGTTGGGGGAGCGCATGTTTCGTTGAGTACTTTTAAGGGTGCTAATAGCCAATTCAGAAATGTGCAGACTCAGATTAGGTTTAGGGGATGGAGAGTATAAGAAATCAATCCGGTTGCCACTTCTAAGAGAAAATTTATCGGATTGAGAATTTGAGGTCTTGCTTTAATGTCTGGAGGCTTGAAGAATATTTATGGTGGTGGGGGAAGGATTCGAACCTTCGAAGTCTGTGACGGCAGATTTACAGTCTGCTCCCTTTGGCCGCTCGGGAACCCCACCAGATTTTGAAATGTATCACTGTTGATTACAGCGGGCGGAATCATATCAAATGAGCCGCCGCTGTAAAGCATATATTTAAAAATAAGTTACCGTATGCTGTTTTTTTATCCTTATTGATCCCGTTGTGAGCAAATGAGCGGCCTGTTTGTTGGTTGCCCCAACTAATTCAGCTTTAAAGAATTACAGTACGGTTGCCGTAAACAAAAACCCGCTGAGCAAGAACCCAATATAAAGCATGGCTCAGAACATTTTTTTCAACATCCCGGCCCGCTCTCATCATATCTTCAGCCGTGTATGTGTGGTCTATGTTAATGACATTCTGAGTAATAATTGGACCTTCATCCAGATTATCATTCACATAATGCGCTGTTGCTCCGATGATTTTTACCCCTCTTTCATAAGCTTGATGATAAGGACGTGCCCCGATAAATGCCGGTAAAAAGGAGTGGTGGATGTTAATAATCTGATTTGGATAATGCTGGACAAATTCTGGTGTCAGTACTCGCATGTATTTAGCTAATACCACGTAGTCAGGTTTGTATTGGTTAATTTGTGCAATCAGTTTTTCATCGTGTTGTTCACGAGTTAAACCCTCGTGACTGATTAAATGGAAAGGAATGCCAAATTGTTCAACCAACGATTGTAATATTGCATGGTTGCCGATAACCGCCGCAATTTCAACATCAAGCCCGTCATAAGCGCTTTTCATGAGCAAATCCCCAAGACAATGCGCTTCTTTTGTCACCATAATGACAATACGCCGACGCCCCGCGCTATTTAATTCCCGTTGAGAACCCACCGGCAGTGCATCATCTAAATCAGCAAGAAATGTCTCATCATTGAAAATGCCTTCAAGCTCTGTACGCATAAAAAAACGGCCAGTACGATGATCGACGAATTCATTATTCTGAACTATATTCAGTTGGTGTTTGTAGCAAATATTAGTAATTTTGGCGATCAGTCCTTTGGCATCAGGGCAAATAGTGCGTAGAATTTTCTTTTGTATATGTTGGTGCGGCATGAATGGGATTATCCTTAAATATTTTGCGTTTTCTGTTTATGGGTCTTAACCACAACATTTTTTGTATTTTTTACCCGAACCACATGGGCAGGGGCTATTACGGCCAATTTGAGGCTTTACACCATCAATAGGTTTTACTCCATCAATATAGTACCAACGCTGGTCTATACGAAGAAAACGTGAACGCTCATGAATAAGTTGCTTATCTTGGGATTTCTGATCAAGAAAGCAAGCTGAAAATTCAACATAGGCTTCGTTATCATTTTTGCCTTTTTCAGTGGTAATGACATGTAGTCCGAGCCACTGGGTAACAATAAAACTCTGCTCTATGTCTAAACGCCACTTTTCAGCCTGGCAGTTAGGATGCCAACTGGTAATTAGATAATCGGCGTTGTGCTTTACATAGGCACTGTATCGGGAACGCATCAGTGATTCAGCGGTTGGGGCAAATTTTATGTTTTGGAGATAAGGGGAACAGCAATCCGCAAAATCTATTCCACTACCACAAGGACATAGCTCTGTCAAAATAACTCCAATTGTAAAGGGTGAAATACCATTTTTATGGGTTTTCTATTGCAAAGAAACGTAAGAGAACAAATGATAGTCACTTAATTGAACTAATATGAGTGATAGTACCTAAGAAAAGGTGAAGGTCGCAATATTAAGGTAAGGGAGCGTATTTATGGAAAAGGCATTGGCAGGCAAAAAAATTCTGATTGTGGAGGATGAACCTGTTTTTTGTTCTTTGCTGGCAGGGTATTTGCGAACGTTGGGCGCTAAGGTATTAGTCGCATCTAATGGCGCTGTCGCACTACAGGTGCTAGGACGCGAAGCTCATGTTGAACTTATTTTATGTGATTTAGATATGCCGGTCATGAATGGCATTGAATTTATTGCGAAATTGACGAATGAGGGTATTAGCATTCCAGTTATTATTATTTCAGCAACTAACAAGATGGCCGAAATTGATGAAGTGCTTCGTTTGGGTGCAAAAGATGTTTTATTAAAACCAGTGTCAGATCTTAATGAGATAAAAAAATCGGTGTTGGCCTATTTACATCCTACGGTCTTTATGTCTGGTGCGATTGAACAGAATAACTTGAATAAAGATTGGTTAACCCTAAAGCATAATTCAGATGAAGCATTAAATATGCTTAAGCAGTTGCAACCCCCAGTTTCTCAAGTGATTGCCCACTGTAAAGTCAATTACCGAAAATTAAATATGATTGATAATCCAGGATTAATTCTCGATATGGCGGCGTTATCTGACAATGAATTAGCTTTTTATTGTCTAGATATTAGCCGTTCAAAAGAGTATGGCGTGATTTCAGCATTATTACTTAGAGTCATATTTAATAGTTTGTTACAAGAGCATATCATCCACCATTCCCGACGTTTACCCAATATGGCAGGTATTCTAAATAGAATTAATAAGTTACTGGAAGGTGCAGGGTTACAAGGGCAATTTCCATTGCTGCTTGGGTATTATCATACAATCAATAAAACGGTTCTGCTCACTTCTGCGGGGTTACATGCCAGTATTAAGTCGGGTAATCGCCAAATCCAATTAGACAGTGGTGTTCCTCTTGGGACATTGAGAACGATTTGTTCGAACCAAGTTTGTTCTCATAGCGCTGAATGGCAATGTCGGATTTGGAATACAAATAGTCAAATAAATCTGATGCTTTCTTCAATGTATTCTGAGTGAATATTACCAAGGTGGAATGTTGTTTAAAATGGATTTTAAACATCAAGTCACGGTAATGTAATTAAGCAGAATGGTGATGTTTATCGAAGAGAATTAGCTGGTATACTCCGCCTATTATGCTTGGAAGTCTATCTAATCAGGCTATTTTATTTGCCGCTCTTTAGTACAAAGAGCGGATTTAGTACTGCTCAGATAAAAGTGATAACTTTTTGAGTGGTCAGAAGGGTGAACTGAACGAAGCAGTGAACTTTTGTATGCCTTGGTTCCTGTGTGCTGTTCGTGTGCGCGGTTTATTGACACAAAATAATCAGTAATAGTGATGCCTTATTAAAGAATTGGCACTGATTTTGAGTTGAAGACAGATTTGTTTTAGCCAAAAAACATCGGGAGAAAGGTTAATGCCATCAGTAGAAAAACGATCAGTAGACAAACTATCAGTAGGAAAAATAGTAAAGAAAGCTGTTATTCCAGTCGCGGGCTTGGGAACGAGGATGTTACCTGCTACGAAAGCAATTCCTAAAGAGATGTTACCTTTAGTAGATAAACCTCTTATTCAGTATGTTGTTAATGAATGTATTGCCGCTGGCATTAATGAAATTATCTTGGTAACTCATTCATCAAAAAATTCAATTGAAAACCATTTTGATACCAGTTTTGAGTTAGAAGCTATCCTTGAGAAAAGGGTGAAGCGTCAGTTATTGGACGAAGTTCAATCTATTTGTCCAAGTCATGTCACTATTATGCAAACTCGTCAGGGAATTGCTAAAGGATTAGGACATGCGGTGTTATGTGCCAAGCCTTTAATCGGTGAGGAACCTTTTGCTGTGATACTGCCTGATGTGATTCTTGATGAATACAGTACAGATCTGACTAGATATAATCTGAGCGAAATGTTGGTTCGGTATAATGAAACGGGTGCTAGTCAAATATTAGTAGAACCTGTACCTCATGAAGAAGTTTCTAGTTATGGTATTGTCGATTGTCAGGGAGAAAATCTTCAACCCGGTGACAGCAAACTCATTAAGCGCGTAGTTGAAAAACCTCAACCTAAAGAAGCACCATCAAATCTTTCCATTGTTGGCCGTTATGTGTTGTCCGAGAAAATTTGGTCATTATTAGCAAAAACAGCGCCAGGTGCCGGTGATGAAATTCAACTCACTGATGCAATCGCTATGTTAATAGAAAGGGAGCCTGTGGAAGCCTATCATTTGCAGGGTGTAAGCCATGATTGCGGTAATAAGCTTGGTTATATGCAGGCATTTGTCCGGTATGGTATGAAACATCATACTTTAGGCAAAGAGTTTACTGATTGGTTAGTGGCTTTGCAGGATCAAGCTAAAGAATAATCTTGTGGAAATTTTTAGGTATCATATGAAAGTTACAGTATTTGGTATTGGCTATGTTGGCCTGGTTCAGGCTACGGTTTTAGCTGAAGTAGGGCATGATGTCCTTTGCATTGATGTAGATGAAAATAAAGTTGAGAACCTGAAAAATGGTCAAGTCCCCATTTTTGAGCCTGGTTTAGCGCCACTGGTTAAGAAGAATTATGAAGAAGGCCGTCTGAATTTTAGTACGGATGCAAAGGCCGGTGTTGCACACGGTAAATTGCAATTTATTGCTGTCGGTACTCCTCCTGATGAAGATGGTTCAGCGGATTTGAAGTATGTGACAGCGGTTGCTCGTACTATTGCGGAACATATGGATAGCTATAAAGTTATTATTGATAAATCTACGGTTCCTGTTGGTACCGCAGATAAAGTTAATGCGGTTGTCAATGAGACTCTGCGTAAACGCAATATTGATATCCCATTTGATGTGGTTTCTAACCCGGAGTTTCTCAAAGAAGGGGCCGCTGTTGCAGATTGTATGCGCCCTGAGCGGATTATTATTGGGTGTGACAACGACAGAGTCGTTGACCTGATACGTGAGTTGTATGAGCCATTTAACCGTAATCATGATCGTATGATTGTGATGGATATCCGCAGTGCAGAACTGACTAAATATGCCGCGAACTGTATGTTGGCAACGAAAATCAGTTTTATGAATGAGATATCTAATTTAGCTGAGATGCTTGGCGCTGATATTGAGCATGTTCGTCAAGGAATTGGTTCTGATTCCCGTATTGGCTATCATTTTATCTATCCGGGCTGTGGTTATGGTGGCTCATGTTTCCCGAAAGATGTGCAGGCGTTAATTCGTACCGCAGAGCAAATTGGTTATCAGCCTAAAATTCTTCGTGCTGTGGAGCAAGTGAATGAACTGCAAAAGCATAAATTACCTTCTTTTGTAACGCGCCATTTCGGTGAAGATTTATCCGGTAAGACATTTTCTGTCTGGGGATTATCGTTCAAACCGAATACCGATGATATGCGTGAAGCATCAAGCCGTGTTTTGATGGAAGCATTATGGCAGGCCGGAGCCAAAATACAGGCTTATGATCCTGAGGCGATGCAGGAAGCTCAGCGTATTTATGGTCAGCGTGATGATTTATTATTGATGGGAACTAAAGAAGCAGCGCTTAAGGGAGCCGATGCCTTGATCATTTGTACTGAATGGCAAAGTTTTCGTGCGCCAGATTTTGATGTAATCAAAGAGTCTCTCAAAACGCCGGTTATCTTTGATGGCCGGAATCTCTATGATCCTGAACGCCTGCAATCCCGAGGTTTTACTTATTATGGGATTGGTCGTGGTGCATCCATTAATCCGGTTATCTGAGTAATACAATGAAATTCTTAGTCACAGGTGCTGCTGGTTTTATTGGCTTTCATGTGAGCCAGAGATTATTGCAAATGGGGCATGAGGTTGTGGGTATCGACAACCTTAATGACTATTATGATGTGAGTCTCAAACAAGCACGGTTAGATCTATTATTTGATAAGTCAGGTTTTAAATTTAAAAAGCTAGATTTAGCTGACAGAATAGCCATTCCCGATCTTTTTTCGCGACACCAATTTCAGCGGGTTATCCATCTGGGGGCTCAGGCGGGTGTTCGCTATTCGTTGCAAAACCCAATGGCTTACATTGATTCGAATATAATAGGGCATATCAATATCCTGGAAGGTTGCCGTCACAATAATGTTGAGCATTTATTATATTCTTCTTCTAGTTCTGTTTATGGATTAAATAGAAAGCAACCGTTTTCTACAAATGATTCAGTTGATCATCCAGTTTCACTATATGCGGCAACGAAAAAATCAGATGAATTAATGTCTCACAGTTACTCTCATCTTTATCAGTTGCCAACGACAGGCTTGCGCTTCTTTACAGTATATGGCCCGTGGGGACGTCCTGATATGGCTTTATTTAAGTTCACCAAGGCCATGTTATCAGGGCAGCCTATTGATGTTTATAACCACGGTAATATGGTTAGAGATTTTACGTATATAGATGATATCGTTGAATCAATAATCAGATTGCAAGACATCATTCCCACACCAAATGAGAGCTGGGTGGTTGAAGATGGGCAAATATCTGCCAGCTCTGCCCCTTACTGTATTTATAATATTGGTAATGGTCAACCAACTAGACTAGGTGATTTTATTGAAGCAATAGAAGAATCATTAGGCATTCTGGCTAAGAAAAATTTTATGCCCATGCAAGATGGTGATGTTCTGTCGACCTGTGCTGATTCAAGTGACATTTTTCAAAAAATAGGGTTTGCCCCAAATACATCTGTGAAGCAGGGTGTGAAGCAGTTTGTAGAGTGGTATTTGAGTTTCTATCATAAGTCTAAATAAGATAAGGAGCCGTTGGCTCCTTATCTATTGAATCAACGACAGTGACCAGAGAGAAGTAAATAGTTGTGTCTGTTTGATTATTAATTTATCTATGCATTGGCTAAGTGAGTAACTGGCCTTGCTTTACCATAAAGAAATGATACAAAAAACGGGCAACTCGACTAAATTCTTCTCAAGGATACTTATCTCGCTTATACGATAGACGTTAATTCTTTTGTCAGCTAAGTTGTTTTATAATAAAAACACCCTTCTATTTTAAAAGGGTGTTTTTAATTAAATTAACTTGAAAAACAATGACTTAGAGTAAGAAGCTTTCCAGCGTTCTTCCTTCTTCTTCAATTGCTTTTTTGATAACAGCAGGTGTACGTCCTTGGCCAGTCCAAGTTTTAGTTTCACCGTTTGTATCAACATATTGGTATTTAGCTGGACGTGCAGGACGTTTTGCTTTACCAGCAGATTTGCCGGCGCTCATTGTCTGAAGCAATTCGCTTGGATCAATTCCTTGGTCAAGAATCATTTTACGAACTTCTTCCAATTTACGTGTACGTTCCTCTAATTCAGCTTGTACCTGACTTTCTTCTTCACGACGTTCTTCAACAACGACGGTCAGTTTTTCAAGTATTTCATCTAAGAACTCAAGTGGGCATTCTCTTGCTTGGGCTCGTAAAGTACGGATGTTATTTAGGGTTTTTAAATCGCTCATTGTCCTGGTCTCAAATTATTAATGATGATTGCGGATGTGGATATAATAATAGAATGCTATTTTATTTTCTGCAATAGTCAATTTCTCATATTCCGATAAAATAGCTCTTTTTTTTAAACGTAATTTCTTTACAAAAGTTATATAGTGCTTTTTATACAGCTATTTTGATTGTCATTCCCCAATAACATGTTCAGGGTACCTTTAACAAAGAGGAGACATGATAATCTCTCTAATTTATAAACCAGGTATATACTAAATCGGTAAGTAATTTTAACTGTTTCTTATCATACCTGATAAACCAGGATAATACTAAGTTAAAAAAAACTTATGACTAATCCATGAGTTATCGCTGATTTACTGTTACCGTTTTCTGGAAGTAAATCACGCACATTATTAATTTGCATACGATATGCAACAAATCAGACTAGCTTTCATTTTTTAATTTAAACATGAACATTTGTCATTCAAATGCGCTTTATTACTCGGCTGGTGTGATGGTGGTCATGAATCATTAAGACATCACTAAGCTAAATATTTCGGTATATCAACCAGTGTAGCTTACTGAGATGGATAATCACAACTCAAGTTTATGGTAAACTCATCTGACTATTATGGCCTTATAAATTTTGTTAAGGGGCAGGGTTGATGGCTCAACTTTATTTTTATTACTCCGCAATGAATGCTGGAAAATCGACATCCTTGTTGCAATCCTCTTATAACTATAATGAAAGAGGGATGAAAACGCTGGTTTTTACCGCGGAAATTGACACCCGGTTTGAAAATGGAAAAGTCAATTCTCGGATTGGATTATCTTCTGATGCACTTCTATTTAGTCAACAGACAGATATTGGTGAGTTGATCAGAAATGAAAATAAGCAGGCAAAAGTGCATTGTGTGCTTATTGATGAGTGCCATTTTCTCACGAAAGCACAGATTGAACAGATATGTAAGGTGACCGACTACGATGATATTCCGGTTCTTTGTTATGGGCTGAGAACTGATTTCAGAGGCGAGCTTTTCAGTGGTAGCCAGTATCTTCTAGCGTGGGCTGATAAGTTAGTTGAATTAAAAACTATTTGCTATTGTGGACGCAAAGCGAACCGTGTATTACGTTTTGATAGCGAAGGCGCGGTCATTTATGATGGCGAACAAGTTGATATCGGTGGTAATGAAAAATATGTGTCTGTTTGCCGTAAGCACTATATGGATGCTATTAGTGAGGCGAGGAAAAACAGAAAAGACAGCGTGTAATGGATAGGCTTTCTGTGAAGCGGTCGGGTGCTCTGTTTGAGAGTTTGTATTAAGAATAGAGCAGCGGTAAGTTAAAGGGAGCTGATATCAGCTCCCTTAAGTGGTATTTAATCAGTTAATAAATTTGTTCTTATTGGCTTTTTTCTGTTGCAACGGTTTCTGTAAATTCTCGTCCATAGTATGAATCCAACAGCAATTGTTTCAGCTCAGAAATCAGCGGGTAGCGCGGATTAGCACCGGTACATTGGTCGTCGAAGGCATCTTCAGATAACTTATCAATTTTTGCCAAGAAGTCAGCTTCTTGAATGCCCGCTTCACGGATAGATGTCGGGATACCTAGCTCAGACTTGAGCTCTTTCAGCCAGGCTAACAGTTTTTCAATTTTTGTGACAGTATGGTCACCAGTAGCAGATAAACCGAGATGATCGGCAATTTCAGCGTAACGACGGCGGGCCTGTGGGCGATCATATTGACTGAATGCAGTCTGTTTGGTTGGGTTATCATTAGCGTTATAACGAATAACATTACAAATCAGCAATGCGTTAGCCAGGCCATGCGGGATATGGAACTCAGAACCCAGTTTATGCGCCATAGAGTGGCATACCCCCAAGAAGGCATTAGCAAATGCAATCCCTGCAATAGTTGCTGCATTATGAACCCGTTCACGGGCAACTGGGTTAGTGGCCCCTTCATGATAGCTGGTTGGGAGGAACTCTTTCAGTAGTTTTAGCGCTTGCAGTGCTTGTCCGTCAGAGTATTCGTTTGCTAAGACTGATACATAAGCTTCCAAAGCGTGAGTGATGGCATCTAATCCACCAAAAGCACAGAGTGATTTCGGCATATCCATGACTAGATTGGCATCAACGATAGCTATATTAGGCGTCAATTCATAATCAGCCAGTGGATATTTCTGACCGGTTGCATCATCAGTGACAACGGCAAATGGTGTCACTTCAGAACCGGTGCCGGAAGTTGTGGTAATGGCGACCATTTTCGCTTTAACCCCCATTTTGGGGAATCTATAGATGCGTTTACGGATATCCATAAACCGTAGAGCTAGCTCTTCGAAATGAGTTTCAGGGTGTTCATACATCACCCACATAATTTTGGCCGCATCCATTGGGGAGCCTCCCCCCAGGGCAATAATGATGTCCGGTTTGAATGAGTGCATTTGTTCCGCACCCTTACGAACAGTGCTCAGGGTAGGGTCTGCTTCAACTTCAAAGAAAACTTCTGTTTCTATCCCATGGGATTTCAGCACATCAGTGACTTGATCAGCATAACCATGATTAAATAAGAAACGGTCTGTTACGATAAAAGCGCGTTTTGCACCGTCGGTTGCAACTTCTTCTAATGCCACAGGCAGGGAGCCGCGACGGAAGTAAATTGATTTCGGAAGTTTATGCCACAGCATATTTTCTGCTCTTTTCGCCACGGTTTTGGTATTGATGAGATGTTTTGGCCCGACATTTTCAGAGATGGAATTCCCTCCCCAAGAGCCGCAACCTAGTGTCAGAGAGGGAGCAAGCTTGAAGTTGTAGAGATCACCGATACCGCCCTGAGAAGCAGGAGTATTCACGAGAATACGAGCTGTTTTCATTTTATCGCCGAAATACTTGATTCGTGCCGCCTGATTGTCCTGATCGGTATACAAGCAGGAAGTGTGACCAATTCCGCCCATTTCAACCAATCTTTCTGCCTTTTCTACGGCATCTTCAAAGCTATTGCCACGATACATAGCGAGAAGTGGAGACAATTTTTCGTGGGCAAAGGGTTCTGCTTCATCAATCAAACTCACTTCTCCAATCAAGATCTTGGTCCTTTCAGGAACATTAATGCCTGCCATTTCGGCAATTTTTGTTGCAGATTGACCAACAATTTCCGCATTTAGACTCCCGTTTTTCAGAATGATATCTTGAACAGCTTTCAGTTCCTTGCCTTGTAACAGATAACCGCCATGAGTAAAGAAACGTTTACGCATCTGATCATAAACGGCATCCACCACGATAACGGATTGTTCTGAAGCGCAAATGACGCCGTTGTCAAAGGTTTTAGACATCAGAATAGATGCGACAGCACGTTTAATATCAGCTGATTCATCAATGACAACCGGGGTGTTACCGGCACCGACGCCGATTGCGGGCTTACCAGAGCTGTACGCCGCTTTTACCATACCTGGGCCACCGGTCGCCAGGATTAGATTGATGTCTTGGTGGTGCATCAATGCATTGGAAAGTTCAACGGAGGGTTCATCAATCCAGCCAATAATATCTTTTGGCGCACCAGCGGCAACCGCAGCGGATAGAACCAATTCTGCTGCTTTGGTTGTTGCTTTTTTGGCGCGTGGGTGGGGTGAGAGAATAATACCGTTACGGGTTTTTAGGCTGATGAGGGCCTTAAAAATAGCGGTAGATGTTGGGTTGGTGGTTGGCACGATACCGCAGATTAAGCCAATAGGCTCGGCGATAGTGATGGTGCCGAATATTTTGTCCTCAGACAAAATGCCGCAGGTTTTATCATCTTTATAAGCGTTATAGATATACTCGGAAGCAAAGTGATTTTTGATTACTTTGTCTTCGACAATGCCCATACCGGATTCTGCTACGGCTAATTTTGCTAAAGGGATACGTGCATCTGCCGCTGCAAGGGCCGCTGCGCGGAAGATTTTGTCAACTTGCTCCTGAGAAAAGTTAGCAAATTCACGTTGTGCTTTTTTTACCCTGGCAACGAGTTCGTTCAGTTCAGTAACATGAGTTACAGTCATAAAGAAGTACTCCTGAAAATATTTAAAATCTTTTAATATCAATGAATAAGTATTTTTTAGACTATTTAACTTGGTGATTTTTTGGTAACTAAAGGTTACCATTTGGTATTAAATATATATTGATCTTAATCACATAAATCCCCAAGCTGATTCCTTTCAGCTTGGGTTAGCGATAGTTATTATTGATTGGGTTTAAATAACGTTAAGAAGTTGAATTTTTAATCTAATAAAAATATCGGGTTAACAACTTGTTATATAAGATATTTTAAATTAAAAAATACGTTGTGGTTGATGGAAAATAGAACTTCGCCAGTATAAGGTGAAGAGAAAATTAAGTTTTCTATGATTTTTGGGAGAGCAATCATGAGAATGTTTTTAACAACACAGCGTAACTCAATAGAGGTTCTTTGTGGGGGACTTACTGCTGGATCTGCCTGACTCGATACTGCGTATGTTTGGCATTTCCATTGACTCTTTTCGTACTGCCGGTAGGATTTTGGTTGTGACCATCGCGATGTCGATGATTAACGGTAAACTTGGAGAGGACAAACAGGCATTAACGTTATCACCCGAATTATGGGACTGCTATTGATGTCTTTGGGAATTGAACTGATTGTGACAGGGATCAGAGCGCTATTCCCAGGGTTGCTTTGATATGATTTACGATAAAAGGTGTTAGTTTTCATTCTAGTGAAATTACAAATTATAATATTCTTATCATTTTTATTATAAAGCCTATTTCATAGGCTTTTCTCCCTTCTTTTACCGGTACTTCCTGAATTTTATACAAATAACCCAATATTTTTCTAAATGATTCTTTCCTGTTAGTTCGATGTGTAACTGGTTGCTTCCACCACTGTTTTGTGATGAATGTAGGTTTTTAATTTGCATTGATTGCAATTTGTTAAAATTATGTTTATTTTCATCTTTGGTCTCGCTTTGTTTACTATTTTATTTAAGTTCTAAGTTAATAATGCTATATATATCAACTTGTTATAATGAACTTTGGGATGTTTTATCAATTAATGTAATAAGTCGTACTAAGTTGTTTGTAAGGATGATTTTTACAATATGAGAGCGATATTTTAACAATCGATATGATAAGTTGCCTTTAATATTTAATCCGTTACTTTGGGCTAAATAATGTGAAGATACCGGCCTTGATGGGATATGTGGAATGAACCGGTCCATCAAACTGGAGGTAAAAAATGAAGATTAAACAATTAAAATTACATAAGTTTATTTCCTGTATATTTTTATTATCAGCATTTCCTGTTACCGCCGTGTCTGCCGTTGAACTTCCAGATGGTGTGAAACTTGCGGATAAACAACAAATTATTATTAATAATGGCACCGAAGTTGCCTCGCTTGATCCACATAAAGTTGAAGGTGTACCAGAAAGCAATATTATTCTTAATCTCCTGGAAGGGTTAGTGAGGATGGGTTCTGAGGGAGAAGTTGTGCCAGGCGTTGCGACCCATTGGGAAAATCAGGATTACAAGGTATGGACTTTTTACCTGCGTGATAATGCTAAATGGAGTGATGGAACGCCCGTCACTGCCCACGATTTTGTCTATAGCTGGCAACGGTTAGCTGACCCAAAAGTGGGTTCACCTTATGCCAGCTATCTTCAATATGCTTACGTTGAAAATATTAGTGATGTTCTAAAGGGTAAAAAATCGCCTGATCAGTTGGGCGTAAAAGCGCTGGATGATCATCGTTTACAGGTGACTCTGACGCATCCTGTGCCTTATTTCGTCAGTATGCTCAGTCATACGGCAATGAAACCCGTCAAAAAGGATGTGGTCGAAAAGTTAGGTAATAAATGGACGCTACCAGAAAACTATGTGGGTAATGGGGCGTATCTGTTAAAAGAGTGGGTGGTCAATGAGCGGATAGTGATCGAACGCAACCCGCAATATTGGGATAATGCAAAAACAGTTATTGATCAAGCGACGCTTTTACCCCTTCAATCCGAAACCAGTGATATAAACCGCTATCGTAGCGGAGAGATAAATATTACCAACAGCGTCATTCCGCCGAATCTATATCAGAAAATGAAAAAAGATATCCCTGAACAGATTCGTGTCAGTCCTTATCTTTGTACGTTTTATTACGAAATTAACAATAAAAAACCGCCGTTTACGGATGTTAGAGTCCGCGAAGCCATCAAATTAAGTCTCGACCGGGATATTATCGCTGGAAAAATTATGGGTCAGGGGCAAATACCGGCTTATGGTTTCACGCCAACATTTATCGGTGGTGGCGATTTCGCTAAGCCAGAATGGGCTAATTGGACACAAGAGCAACGCAATAAACGCGCCAAAGAATTGTTAGCCCAAGCCGGTTTCAATCAGGCGAATCCATTGAAGTTCACATTGTTGTACAACACCTCTGAGCAAAATAAACAACAGGCTATTGCTGCCGCTTCCATGTGGAAAAAGAATCTGGGAGCGGATGTGATTTTGCAGAATCAGGAATGGAAAACTTCTCTTGAAAGCCGCCATCAAGGGAATTATGAGGTGACCAGAGCGACCTGGTGTGCTGATTACAATGAACCTACCGCATTTTTAAACATGTTGTTGTCAGACAGCAGCAATAACACGACTTTTTATCAGAATAAAAATTTTGATAGCTATCTGGAACAGGCATTAATCGCTAAGGATGCTATTGAGCGTAAGAAATTATACCAACAAGCCGAGTTTCAATTGGATAAAGACTCGGTGCTGATTCCCGTTTATTACCGGGTGAGTGTACGGCTTGTTAGCCCATCAGTGGGAGGGTTTTCAGGGAAAGACCCATTGGATTATATGGATATTAAGCGACTGTATATGATAAAAAATTAGACAGTAGCTTTATTCAAAAGAGTTACTAGACCCTGCAAACAAAATCGTTCCTTTTGTATGCAGGTGGTAATCCACCCTTTATTTCTGGGCCGTCGGCTGATAACAAATCTGACGGTATAAAATTGGAGTAGAAAAAGATGATAAACACAACGAAAAAGAGACTACTTACTGTCAGCATCAGCGCTGCACTGAGTATGATAATGGCGAGTCAGGTCTTTGCTGCAAAAGTGCCTGATGGTGTTCAATTAGCTGATAAACAGGTTTTAGTCCGTAATAACGGCTCTGAACCGCAATCGTTAGACCCGCATAAGATTGAAGGAGTGCCAGAATCACATTTGGCACGCGATCTGTTTGAAGGTGTTGTCATCGTTGGTCCGAATGGCGAAATTTTGCCAGGTTCTGCGACCAGTTGGGAAAATAAAGACTTTACCGTCTGGACATTGCATATGCGTAAAGATGCTAAGTGGTCTAATGGTGATCCTGTCACGGCTCATGATTTTGTTTACAGTTGGCAACGTCTGGCCGATCCTAATACTGCTTCTCCCTATGAAAGTTACCTCCAGTATGCCCATATCACCAATATTGATGACATCATCAGTGGTAAAAAGAAACCAGATACTTTGGGAGTAAAGGCGCTGGATGACTATACATTGCAGCTTACATTGAGCGAAGCGGTTCCTTATCTGCCAAGACTTTTAGCCCACTCTTCAATGTCACCGGTGCATAAAGCCACGGTAGAAAAATATGGCGAAAAATGGACTCAGCCACAGAGTTTTGTCGGTAATGGGGCTTATAAACTGAAAAATTGGGTAGTTAACGAACGTATTGTGATGGAACGCAGTCCGACATACTGGGATAACAAGAATACCGTTATTGATCAGGTTACTTTCTTGCCAATTTCGTCAGAGGTCACGGATGTCAACCGCTATCGCAGTGGCGAAATTGATATGAGTCATACTAATTTACCGATTGAGCTATTCCAGAAACTGAAAAAAGAGATCCCGAACGAGCTGCGCATTAGCCCATATTTATGTACTTATTACTACGAAATTAATAACGAAAAACCCCCATTTAATGATCCCCGCGTTCGTACCGCACTGAAATTGGCTATGGATCGCGATATTGTGACCAATAAAGTAAAAGCACAGGGTGATATTCCCGCTTCTGGTTATACACCGCCGGTTACTGATGGTTTTAAAGAAATAAAACCAGTGTGGTTTACTGGTTGGAGTCAGGAACAACGCAATCAGGAAGCCAAAAAATTACTGGCTGAAGCCGGTTATACTAAAGACAATCCACTGAAGTTTAACCTGCTTTATAACACCTCTGATCTACATAAAAAAATTGCAATCGCCGTAGCTTCAATCTGGAAGAAAAATTTGGGTGTTGATGTTCGTTTAGAAAACCAAGAGTGGAAAACTTTCCTTGATACTCGACATCAAGGGAATTATGACGTGGCCCGTGCTGGCTGGTGTGCCGATTACAACGAACCTTCTTCATTCCTGAATTCAATGCTTTCTTATAGTAGTAATAACACGGCTCATTATAAGAGTGATGAGTTTGATAAGCTGATGAAACAATCTCTGAAAGTGGCAACAGATGATGAACGTGCTGCTGTTTACCAGCAAGCAGAAGCGCAGTTAGATAAAGATTCGGCTATTGTCCCTCTCTATTACTATGTAAATACCCGGTTAGTGAAGCCCTATGTTGGTGGCTATACAGGAAAAGATCCTTTGGATAATTTACACACCAAAGATTTTTATATTATCAAACAATAATCGTTGTAAAGCAGCCCGGAAAGGGCTGCTTTAGTGTCAAATTATTTTAAGGCCAGGGTTAAGGGCCAATACATAGGAACGGGCAATGCTTAAGTTTATTCTACGCCGTTGTTTAGAGGCTATCCCGACACTTTTTATTCTTATCACTATTTCGTTTTTCATGATGCGGTTAGCGCCGGGCAGTCCATTTACCGGTGAGCGGAAATTGCCACCAGAGGTGCTGGCAAATATTGAAGCGAAATATCATCTGAATGACCCAATTTATAAACAATATTTTGATTACTTAATTCAGCTCACTAAAGGAGATTTTGGGCCTTCGTTTAAATATAAGGACTACACCGTTAATGATCTGGTCGCCGTGGCATTTCCGGTATCTGCCAGGTTAGGTGCTGCGGCATTTATTATGGCAGTTGTGTTGGGGGTCAGCGCCGGGGTTATTGCCGCACTTAATCAAAATACCAAATGGGATTATACGGTTATGGGGTTCGCCATGACGGGGGTTGTTATCCCGGGGTTTGTCGTAGCGCCGTTACTGGTGCTGGGGTTCGCTATTCATCTTAAATGGTTGCCGGGAGGCGGCTGGAATGGTGGTGCGCCTAAATATATGATTTTGCCAATGGTAGCACTCTCTTTGGCCTATATCGCCAGTATCTCCCGTATTACCCGGAGTTCGATGATAGAAGTGTTGCACTCTAACTTTATTCGTACTGCGCGAGCCAAAGGGTTGCCATTGCGCATCATTATTTTCCGCCATGCTTTAAAGCCCGCATTGTTGCCGGTTATCTCTTATATGGGGCCTGCTTTTGTCGGCATTATTACTGGTTCGATGGTGATTGAAACGATCTTTGGGTTGCCGGGAATAGGGCAGTTGTTTGTTAATGGCGCATTAAACCGTGACTATTCGTTAGTGTTAAGTCTGACTATTTTAGTTGGTAGTTTGACTATTCTGTTCAATGCGATTGTTGATGTGTTGTACGCGGTTATCGATCCGAAGATTCGTTATTAAGATTGGAGCACGCAATGATAGTTAATAAACAAAACAGCGAAGCTTTGGAAAATTTCTCTGAGCAATTAGAAATTGAAGGCCGTAGTTTGTGGCAGGATGCACGGCGTCGTTTTATTCACAATCGGGCAGCGATTGCCAGTTTGTGCCTGTTATCTTTGATTACCTTGTTTGTGATCCTGGCGCCGATGTTAGCTCAATTCACCTATGACGATACTGATTGGGCCATGATGTCGATGCCGCCTGATTCTGAATCAGGTCACTATTTTGGTACCGATTCTTCCGGTCGTGATTTGCTGGTGCGTGTTGCCATTGGAGGGCGTATTTCATTGATGGTTGGGGTGTCTGCTGCTTTGATTGCGGTAGTCGTCGGAACCTTATATGGATCATTATCCGGCTATCTGGGGGGAAAAATAGATTCAGTCATGATGCGTCTGCTGGAAATTTTGAATTCATTTCCATTTATGTTCTTTGTGATCCTGCTGGTGACCTTCTTCGGACAGAATATTTTTCTGATATTTGTCGCTATCGGCATGGTGTCATGGTTGGATATGGCGCGTATTGTCCGAGGTCAGACACTGAGCTTGAAACGTAAGGAGTTTATTGAAGCGGCGTTGGTGTGTGGTGTGCCAACCCGTCATATTGTGCTGCGCCATATTGTTCCTAATGTATTGGGAGTGGTGGTGGTTTATGCATCTTTATTAGTGCCAAGCATGATTTTGTTTGAATCATTTCTTAGCTTTCTGGGATTGGGAACTCAAGAGCCGTTAAGCAGTTGGGGCGCATTGTTAAGTGATGGTGCGAATTCGATGGAAGTTTCCCCGTGGTTGCTGATGTTTCCTGCCGGTTTTCTGGTGGTGACACTGTTTTGTTTTAACTTTATCGGCGATGGCTTGCGTGATGCCCTCGATCCGAAAGATCGTTAAGGAGGTAACATGGACAGCGTTAAAAACCAGAAAAGTTCTGAGCCGTTGTTAATTGTTAAAGAGTTGGACGTGACTTTTAGTACCCCGGATGGGGATGTTACCGCAGTGAACAAGCTGAATTTTGATTTACGAGCGGGGGAAACACTAGGAATTGTGGGTGAATCTGGTTCTGGAAAATCACAAACCGCTTTTGCTTTGATGGGGTTACTTGCCAGAAATGGCAAAATTGGCGGTTCCGCTATTTTTAATGGCAGGGAAATTCTTAACCTTGAAGAGAAAGCGCTTAATCGCATGAGAGCGGAAGAGATATCAATGATATTTCAGGACCCAATGACATCTCTCAATCCCTATATGCGTATCGGCGATCAACTGACAGAAGTATTGATGTTGCATAAGCATATGAGTAAAAGTGAGGCATACCTTGAATCGATACGGATGCTGGATGCCGTCAAAATGCCAGAAGCACTTAAGCGAATGCGGATGTATCCTCATGAATTTTCTGGTGGGATGCGTCAGCGTGTGATGATCGCAATGGCGTTGTTATGCCGACCAAAATTGTTGATTGCTGACGAACCGACAACCGCACTTGATGTCACGGTTCAGGCTCAGATTATGACTTTACTGAATGAGCTGAAACGGGAATTTAATACTGCAATTATTATGATTACTCACGATTTAGGGGTGGTTGCTGGTATTTGTGACAAAGTGTTGGTGATGTATGCGGGGAGAACGATGGAATATGGTTCGGCCCGTGAAGTATTTTATCAACCAACCCATCCTTATTCTATTGGCCTGCTTAATGCTGTTCCGCGTCTTGATGGTGATGAAGTATCATTGACGACCATTCCCGGAAATCCACCTAACTTATTACGGTTGCCGAAAGGGTGTCCGTTCCAGCCACGCTGCCAGTTTTCAGTAGACCGTTGTGTAAATTGTGAACCAAGGTTAGAGACATTTGGCAACGGGCGTTTGCGAGCTTGTTTTAAAGCACCGGGGGAATTGGTATGAGTCCGATTGAAGAAAGACGTGTGCTGCTGGAAGTAGCAGATCTGAAAGTTCACTTTGATATTAAAGATGGTAAACAATGGTTCTGGCAACCAACAAAAACTTTGAAAGCGGTTGATGGCGTTACATTAAGGTTATACGAAGGGGAAACCCTTGGTGTGGTTGGTGAGTCCGGTTGCGGTAAGTCGACTTTTGCTCGTGCAATTATCGGATTGGTTAAGTCTTCCGGTGGTTCAGTAACTTGGTTGGGAAGAAGCCTGCTGGATATGGATGATAAACAGTGGCGGGATATTCGTAGTGATATCCAGATGATATTCCAGGACCCATTAGCATCCTTAAACCCGCGAATGACGATTGGCGATATTATCGCTGAGCCACTGCGCACTTATCATCCGAAGATGAAAGGGCTGGAAATTAAAGAGCGGGTAAAAGCCATGATGATGAAGGTTGGGTTATTACCGAATTTGATTAACCGTTATCCACACGAATTCTCTGGTGGTCAATGTCAGCGTATTGGAATTGCTCGTGCACTTATCCTTGAACCTAAATTGGTGATTTGTGATGAGCCGGTATCCGCGCTTGATGTATCCATTCAGGCTCAGGTAGTTAACTTGTTGCAAAAATTACAACGGGAAATGGGGCTGTCGCTGATTTTTATCGCCCATGATCTGGCGGTGGTTAAACACATATCTGACCGTGTATTGGTGATGTACCTTGGGCATGCGGTGGAGTTGGGGACTTATGATGAGGTTTACCATAATCCACAACATCCTTATACCAAGGCGTTGATGTCAGCCGTGCCAGTGCCTGATCCAGATAAGGAACGAAATAAACACATTGAATTGCTGGAAGGTGAATTACCGTCACCTATCAACCCGCCATCAGGATGTGTTTTCCGTACTCGTTGCCCAATGGCAGATCCTGAATGTGCTAAAACTCGGCCATTAATGGAGGGGAGTTTCCGCCATGCCGTGTCTTGTTTGAAGGTTGATCCATTGTAGTTAAGATTGATTGTAGTTAAGATTGATCGATTGTCGTTAAGGTTAATCAATTGTAGTTATTGAGGAACTTTGTAAGACATTCAATGTGAGAGTTACTTTTGGGATTTTATATCAGGATTCAGACCTGCATTAAAACGGGTAGCTCTCACTTTTTGCGGAAAAAAGAGCAGATCAAAATAACTGACTTTAATTTTTCACTCTTTCCACAAAATATGGTAAATCAGGTGAGATTTTTCCCGGCAAATGAGGATACGGGCAAAAACATCGTTGATCTCAGCATCTTCAGATTCTGCTAGCCCGATAATGACTTCGGCAAAAAAATCGGGGTTTGGATTGAAATCCACGTGTTCAAGCCACTCATCAGAAAGGGGCAGTAATTCTGCGCCGCCACGTATTTCGAATTGCAAGCTAAATAGCAGAATATCAGCGGGATCAAGGTTGAACGAAGCCAGTTCAAGAAAGATGTCATAGGCTTTCTCAAGGGTTTCATCTTCTGTCATTCGATTATTGAGATCTAAATCCATAGTTTGTGAGGATCTGTTGTCCATATTGATTTATTTGTGGGTCGTGATGAAGAATTAAAACATGATGAAGTCTTGATTGATACCCCCGTCTTGTAAAGACGAGGGTATTGATCACAGTAGTGGACTAAAAAAGTAACAAATACGCTCAATAATCCGATGCCACAAAGGGCGTTGTTCCCACTCATTGATTTCCAGCAATGTGGAATGGGCGATATAATCGTATTGCACCAGCGTCAGATCATGACCAAAGTTTTCATCATCAATAACCACGGTAATTTCGAAATTTAGCCACAGGCTACGCATATCAAGATTAACGGAACCCACCATACTGAGTTGACCATCAACTAAAACGCTTTTGGTATGTAGCAATCCATCTTCAAACTGATAAATCTTAACACCGGCGTTTAATAGTTCAGCAAAAAATGCCCGGCTTGCCCAACGAATTAAGAAGAAATTGTTTCTGCGTGGAACGATAACAATAACTTCAACCCCTCGTAAGGCTGCGGTGCAAATAGCATTTGTCAGGTCATCACTGGGAACAAAATAAGGGGTAGTTAAAATCAGTTGCTTACGAGCAGAGAAAATAGCCGTCATTAAAGATTGTTGAATCAATTCCTCAGGGAATCCGGGGCCGGATGCAATAATCTGAGTTGTGTGTCCGCTGGCCTGTTCAAATGGCATGATATTGTTATCTGGTGATGGCGGAAAGATACGCTGACCTGTTTCCATTTCCCAGTCACAAGCGTAAATAACCCCCATAGTCGTGGTAACCGGCCCTTCCATTCGCACCATGATGTCGATCCATTGCCCAACGCCGGCATCTTGTTTAAAGAAGCGTGGATCGACCATATTCATACTGCCGGCATAAGAGATATAATTATCTATCAAGATAATTTTACGATGCTGGCGCAGATCCATACGGCGTAGAAATAAACGGAATATATTGACTCGCAAAGCTTCAACAAATTCAATTCCCGCCTTGCGCATGATATCCGGGTATTGGCTACGGCAATATAACCAGCTACCGGCTGAATCCACCATAATACGGCATCTGACTCCTCGGTGTGCTGCGGCCATAAGAGCATCCGTCACTTGTTCAACCAAGCCGCCGGTTTGCCAGATGTAAAACACCATATCAATACTGTGTTTGGCATTCTCAATATCTTTGATAATGGTTTTTAGTGAATGGTCGTAGGTTGTCAGTAGTTGGATCTTGTTACCTTTAACACCGGCAAGCCCTTGCCGTCGTTCGCAAAGCTGGAATAGCGGTGTCGCGACTTCGCTATTTTCTGTAGCGAAGATATGACGAGATTTGCGCAATTCTTCAAGCCATACGGTTGTTGAAGGCCACATGGCTTTTGCTTGTTCAACTCTGCGTTTTCCCAAATGCAGCTCACCAAATGACAGGTAAGCGATGATTCCAACTAAGGGTAGGATATAAATAATCAGCAGCCAGGTCATGGCAGAAGTGACAGGCCGGCGTTTTATCAGAATGCGTAAGGTGATACTGGCAACAATCAGCCAATAAAAGAAAATAGCAAGCCAACTTAGGACGGAATAAAAGGTTGTCATATTAGGCAATCAATCCTGTTTTGTTCAGACATCTTTGGTGGCGTTTAACATGGTTTCCTCAAGACTCAAGCTATAAACGATCTCATTAACTTGGTGAATTTACCAAAAAATCGGCAAATATACTGCAAGCATCATACTTGATATTGGTCATTTCGCATTATTGATATAAAAAGTACTATCCAGATACGCCTTGGATATCTTTTTTAAAGGCTTATAATGAGCGTGATGTTTTTATAGGTAGGTTTTATGAAACGTAGTCGGAATGAAGTAGGGCGGTGGCGGATATTGCGCCAGAATTTCAACCGCCGTCGCCGTTGGCTGGAAGGGCAGTCAAGACGTAATTTGCGTATTTATTCACTACGTAAATTAGATGGTTATAAGCAGCGTCGAGCTTTATTGTTTGTTCAGCATGGCGAATGGATACATTGAAAAAATAATATTTTTGGCCTTATATTCACGCTCACCTACAATCTTTATTGAATATGATTGCTATTTGCATTTAAACTAGCAGTCATTCGAGGATTGACTATTATGCTGCTAATCAAGAATTCCCTTATGCGCTGGATACATTGGCCAATATTGTTGTCAGTTTGTTTACACGTTTCTGTTGCTGCCGCACTTTTTTGTTCTGCAATACAGGAAAAGCAGCCTGATGCTGCACTTATGTCTGTTGCTATGATTCAGTTAGCTGCCGAGGAAACTCCTGTTTCAGAGCCGGCAGCACCAGAACCTGAGTCAGAGCCAGAGGAGCCGGAACCTGTTCCAGAGCCGGTAATTCCAAAACCAGAGGTGAAGAAGCCGAAACCGGAAGTGAAGAAAAAGGTTGTTAAAAAGCAATCTGAACCCGTTGAAAAGAGGGCTGAACAACCGGAAAAGCCGTTGTTTAATCAGAATGCATTGGCTAACCGTACTGATAATAATCAGAATAAACCGGTGGTTAAACCGCAGAATGGGCCAAGAGCATTAAGTAAAGCGTTACCTGTCTACCCATCCAGAGCTTCAGCATTGGGCACCGAAGGTTATGTGAAAGTCAAATATGATATTGATGAAGACGGACGGGTAAAAAATATAGAAGTGATTGGCGCTAATCCACCCAATGTTTTTGAAAGGGAGGTGAAAAAAGCGATGAGAAAATGGCGCTTTGAAAAAATACCCGCGATGGGTTATATCACAACCGTCGAATTTAAAATTACGGGTATATCTCAATCCTGATTGTTGGGGAAATGCAAATAAAAAAGGAGCATTATTAACATGCTCCTTTTTCCATTAATGTTTATTCGCTGGTACTGCTAGCGAGTTGGAACTGGGTTTTACCTTCTGGTAACCGACGTGAGGTATTATCTTCATTAACCGCAACATAAGTGAATATCGCTTCGGTTGCACGATAGCGTTGACCGACAGGTTCAGAGGCGACTTTCTTCACCCAGACTTCGATGTTGATGGTAATCGAACTGTTACCGGTTTTGAGACAATGCGCATAGCAGCAGACGACATCACCAACGGCAACAGGTTTCAGGAAAGTAATACCATTTACTCTGACAGTGACAACACGGCCTTCCGCAATTTCTTTTGCCAGAATTGCACCACCAATATCCATTTGTGACATTAACCATCCACCAAAAATATCTCCATTGGCGTTGGTATCAGCGGGCATAGCCAGTGTGCGGAGGACTAACTCTCCGTTAGGTAATTGTTGTTGTGTCATTGAAAACTTTACTTTATTTGATGAAAAAACAATACCTGCCTACAGACGATAGCAGGCAGGTATCCATTTGAATAAGGTTACTTCTGTTCGCGTGGCAGGTGACGATAAATATATACTACACTGAGCACGGTGAAAACCAGAGTCAGGGCAGTCAGACCAAATACTTTAAAGTTAACCCAGACATCTTGTGGTAACCAGAATGCGACATAAATATTAGCCAGCGCACAGGCTGTAAAAAACAGCGCCCATGCCATATTGAGCTTATTCCAAACAAGATCGGGTAAAATTAACTCTTTTCCTAGCATTTTCTGAATGAGTGGTTTTTTCATAAACCACTGGCTGCCTAGCAAAGCTAATGCGAATAATGCATAGATTACAGTGACTTTCCATTTAATAAATAGATCACTATGGAAAGCTAAAGTTAACGTACCGAAAACAGCAACCATGATAAAAGTGATCAGGGAGGCTTTCTCTACTTTCCGGTAGATGGAATAAGTAATAGCGACAGCTAAACCGGTGGCGGCGATCAACGCCCCGGAAGCGTAGAAAATGTCATACATTTTGTATACGACAAAAAAGACGACTAGAGGTAGAAAGTCTAAAAGTTGTTTCATATTTGAACCTATTGTAATTCCGGCATCTGATTATCATCCGATAATGGACTAGCAGCAACAGTACGGTTTTATCTTTCAATAAAAAAGGTTTTTATCGATCGGTTTCGCACAATTTTACCATAAAGAGCGGCGTAATTAACTTCCGGTTGTCAGTGAACATATAAGGCAGCATTATAACGAAAACCCGTTGAAAAATAAGAGGGCATAAACCAGATGCAGTGGAAAAAACTACAGCGTTGGATGCCAGGGTTGGGCAATTTTTCTCATTATCGCAAGGAATGGTTTAGTCATGATTTAAGAGCTGGGCTTTCTGTTGCCGCAGTTGCTCTGCCAGTTGCTATTGCTTACGCCGAATTGATGGGAATAAGTGCAATTATCGGTCTTTATGCATGCATTTTACCCATGTTCGCTTATGCACTATTTGGTACTTCAAGACAGTTGATTGTCGGGCCAGATGCCGCAACGTGTGCTGTTATTGCAGCGGCTGTTGCGCCATTGGTTTTTGGTAATGAAGATGTACGCTGGCAGCTCACGATCGTAATGACCTTAATGACCGGGATATGGTGTGTTCTCGCCAGTCACTTCCGGTTAGGCGCATTTGCTGATTTTCTTTCCAAACCGATCCTGAAAGGATTAATGAACGGTGTTGCATTGACAATCATTGTGGATCAGCTAGCTAAAGTCTTTGGTTTTGCTGGCGTTCCGGTGGGATTGATTGAACGGGTGATCGCATTACCTGCCAAGCTCATGAGTACACATTTACCGACGTTAGCAATGTCTGTTGCTATGGTATTGATTTTGCTCACTGTTCGTTTCTTGCGCCCGACTTGGCCGGGGCCTTTGTTGGCAATGGTATTAGCGACTTATATAAGCTGGCAATTTGATCTGGAAAAATATGGCATTCAGATTGTTGGCAGTGTCAGCGGTGGGGGATTACCTGTTGTGCCAATGCCCGATTTTCAGCCAGGCATTATGCGTGAGCTAGTTATCCCATCTTTGAACCTTGCTGTTATCAGTTTTGTCAGTTTTATGATGACGGCCCGTAGCTTCGCCAGTAAAAACGGTTATCAGATTGATGCAGATTGTGAACTTAGGGCCTTAGGCATTGCGAACATTGCTTCTGCTTTATCACAAGGATTTGCTGTCAGTGCTGCCAGCAGTCGTACTGCGGTTAATGATGCGATTGGTGGGAAAACGCAATTGGTCTCTGTTATTGCAGCGACCATTATTTTGCTGGTTTTGTTATTTATGACTCGTTTTCTGGCTTATATCCCATTGTCATCTCTTGGTGTGGTGCTGATTTATTCGGCATCGTCATTGTTAGGCTTACGGCAGATTTGGTCACTGAGGAAACGAAATCATCAGGCATTTACTTTATCACTATTTACATTCATTGCCGTGCTGGTGGTTGGTTTGATTAACGGTGTTGGTTTCGCCGTTCTGCTGGGTTTATTACAGTTTTTGCGAATTATATTCCGCCCGACAGATCAACTCTTGGGAGTGAATGACCAAGGAATGATTCATTCAATTAATCATGGCAATGATATTAAACCAATAGATGGTGTGATGATGTACCGATTTAACTCGCCATTGACTTATTTCAATGTTAGCTATTTTAAAAAACGGGTACTACAGCATGTCGACAGAATTCAAAAAATTAACAAAACGCAAAAACGTCCGGGTTGGCTGGTTGTCGATGCGGCTGTTAGTTTTACCCATGATGATGTCAGTGTCTTTGCTGCTATTGATGAGTTGATTAGTGAATTGAAAGTAAGAGATATCACCTTGGTGCTCGCCGGTCGTCGGACAGAACTTACCCGTTGGATAAAACAGAATAAACTGCGAAGTAGTGATGACGATCTGATTGTGGTGCCCGATCTCTATTTTGCGGTCCGAATGATTCAAAGTAAGCCTGAATGGTACTCTAATTACGCTAAAAGATATAATAGCGTTATTGAAATCAACCAATGAATACGATAAATAAAATAATAACATTGATGATTATAATCGAGAAAAATAGTTCTTAATTCCCGAACGTATGATTATTGACTGCTGCTCTTCTATTATCTGAGATATCAGATCCTGAATACCTGCTTTATTTAAAAATTTCTTGTTAAAAAACAATATGATTGGAATATTAAGTATTTTATACCACGTTACATTTTGTTTTTCGATAAGTATATTTTAACAAAGCAAAATCATGATTACTTGTACAATAACTATTTAGGACGTTCCAATGAAAAAGGCATTGATAGCCTCAGCAGTGGCAGTGGGTTTATCTGTATTCGCATTTGCAGCAAATGCTGGTGAACATACGATTTCTGGTGGATATGCTCAGAGTCATGTGAAAGTTGATGGTGAAAAGCTTGATGAAAACCCAAAAGGCTTTAACCTGAAATATCGCTACGAGCTGGATAATAATTTTGGTGTTATTGGTTCATTTACGCTGACACATCAGGGTTATGATTTCTACGATTATGGCAGCAAAGTTGGCACGGGTGATTTAGATTATTATTCTCTGATGGTTGGCCCTACATACCGCTTTAATGAATATGTGAGTGTATACGGTCTGGTGGGTGCTGCACATGGAAAGGTAAAGGGTGAATTTTCTGCCTATGACTTTGAATATAAAGAGAGTAAGACCTCTGCTGCTTATGGTCTAGGATTGCAATTTAACCCTATGCCAAATTGGGTTATTGATGCATCTTATGAATATTCAAAACTGGGTGATTTCAAAGTTGGCACTTGGGTAATTGGTGCTGGTTATCGATTTTAAATAGTGTTTCCAATGTAGTCGTTCCTTTAAAGGGAATTCAGTCCAACTTTTGTGATCTGTGCAATCACATTAAGTGACTGAAGATAATAAATGAATGTTAGAACCAACTCTCTGTTAGCTTGTTAGATAGTTTATCTATTAAGTCTATCGAAATAATGAGAATAGAGAGAACATATTTTCATCAGGGATTATTGAAAGCGGGTATCCAGGTTTAGCCATGTAATCTGAAGATTATTCCTTTATTAGTTATCACTATCTATTCTATACTCTATACAAAATTCCCTGTGGTAAAACAGGGAATTTTTTTGCGTTTATTCCAATAGTAATAAAGAACTAATAAGTACGAACAATAGTCGATTGCAGTGGGAAGATTTCCATGATACAGCGGAGCAGTCACTAGTTTCTTAGTTAAACGGGAAATTAACAATAAACGAGATTGAGTTGTTTTCTATTGATTGTTGATAAATAATCGCGCCTCGTAATTAATCTTTTCTATAATTTTATATAACATTAGGGATTTTCAATGAAAAGAACATTAGTGGCTTCAGTGGTAGCGGTAGGTTTATCTGTATTTGCATTTGCGGCAAATGCCGGTGAAAGTACGATTTCGGGTGGTTATGCTCAAAGTCATGTGAAGTTTAATGGTGAAAAGATTGATGGTAATCCAAAGGGAAAGGGTTTCAACCTGAAATACCGCTACGAGTTGGATAATAATTTTGGTGTTATTAGTTCATTAACATATACCCACAAGGGTTTCGATAAATTTGATGTGAATTATTATTCCTTGATGGCGGGCCCTGCATATCGTTTTAATGACTATGTTAGTGCATATGGTATGATTGGTGCTGCACGTGGAGAGTTTGAAGTTCCTGTTTTGAATGGGTCATATACCGAGGGTAAATCATCTGTTAGTTACGGACTGGGATTACAGTTTAACCCTGTTCCAAACTGGACTATTGATACATCCTATGAATACGCAAAATTTAATGACGCCAGATTGGGTGACCTTAAAGTAGGCACTTGGGTAGTTGGTGTTGGTTATCGGTTTTAATAGAAATTTGCTAATTTGTACTTAATTTAGCTAACTTTTCTACAGAAATTCCCTGTTATATGACAGGGAGTTTTTTGTGTTTATATCAATAGCAACGATGTGCTCACCCAGTTATCACTAGCTTATTCTGTTTACCCCATAGTTTTATCACTATGGGGCTTTGTTTGTTATATTGATTTTTGTTGTGGAGAGGCAATCAGCATATACAACCGGTATAGATAAATCAGCAAAATAGCTGAAATGAGGTTATTAAACACACCGAGAATAATCCCTGCCATCTCGCTGTGAATGAATGTTAGGCGGTCAATAATAAACACCAGCAAGAGCCTCGCGGTCAGCCATAAAAGAATTGCCGGAACCAGCAAGCGAATATTGGCAAATGCCAGTTTCCAGCTTATTTTCATAGAAGCAAAAACGCCGCGACGCTCGGCAGTCATAATCACGGGTGATAACGCCAGTGCGATCGACAAAATAATGCCTGGTACCAGCATCAGCATTAAGCCAAATTGAATCAACAGAGTGCAGATAAGCAGTAACAGGAACAGTTTCGGTAATTGGCTTGCTGATAAACCAATTGCCTGTAATGAAGAGATACGATTTCCCGCTGAAACTGCCGCCACCAGTGTCAATACACCCCCAACCAGTAGCACGCTACCAATCATGCTTGAGAAAATGGTTCCGATTCCCGCCCGCATGATCATTGATTGTTGCTCTGGAGTCATTTGAGACACCAGCTCCTGAATACCGGCCTTGCCTGAGGTAGCAAACGTGAATTCTGCTTCTGTCAGCAACTTCATCTGTTCGCTGTCAGGAATAAACAGGTGCCCCAATAAGGTGGTAACCAGAGCCGCCAGAACGGCCAGGGTCAGGGTACTTAACAGTTGATTCTTGAAAAAGTTAAAACTGTCACGGTACAGGGTATTCGCCGTGATTGGCATGAAGACAGCTCCTATCAGGTTAAACAACAATTATCAGGTTAAACAACAATGCATAGGGGATGATTGTACCTTGTTATGGGGAAACGTGGATAGTAGAAACGAGATGAAACGGATAAATTAATGGTTAGTTGTGATTGTTGATAACAGAAAAAAATTCTTCACATTATATTCTTAAGATAAAAATAAACATAAAATTAACCTTATTAAAACATAATGGAAATATCATGAGAGGAAAGATAAAACATCGGAATAGTAAAAAGATGACTAACTGATTAATAATAAATAAACTTTGATTTGGATCAAGTTAAAATAATTCCTAATTGAAATAATAATATTATAGATATGCGGTTTTACTGAAATTCTTTGAAAGATGTGATCTGTCTTGGATCATAATTTCTAATATATGAGTATATTTTGATTGACTTTAAATCACAGGAATGGGATGAATAATGAAAAAAATTTCTGCATTTGTATTAGCAGCGGCAACTTTAGTACCCTCATTCGCTTTTGCTCATGAAGCGGGTGATTTTATTTTCCGCACAGGCACTGCAACAGTAAGACCTAATACAGGTTCTGATAATGTATTGGGGGTGGGTTCTTTTAGTGCGGATAATAATACCCAGATGGGTTTAACTTTCAGTTATATGATGACCGATAATATTGGTTTTGAATTACTGGCAGGGACACCCTTCCAGCATCGGGTAAGTTTACCGGGTGCTGGTGATATTGCCAAAGTAAAACATCTACCGCCGACATTAATGGCGCAATACTATTTCGGCTCTAAAGAAAGTAGTTTCCGTCCTTATGTTGGTGTTGGTCTTAACTATACCACTTTCTTTAACGAAAAATTCAATGGTAATTCGGCTGTTAAAGATAATAATTTACATAGTTTGGATTTGAAAGATTCCTGGGGTGTGGCGGGGCAGGTTGGTCTGGATTATGAGTTAGATCAGAATTGGATGTTGAACGCCTCTGTGTGGTGGGTAAACATTGAAACGGATGTGAAATTTAAAGCAGGTGACCAGCAATATAAAATTGATACCCGGCTTGATCCGTGGGTATTTATGTTTGGGGTTGGCTATCACTTTTAATATAAAAATGGGGCAGATTTTGCCCCATCTTTTGTATTAAAGTTGCGTGGCAGACTTCATTTTTGATACAAATTCAGTCAGTTCTTTCAGCATTATTTCTGGCTGAGAAAGATTTTCTTCGATAATTTTAACGATGGCAGATCCTGAAATGGCTCCTGCTGCGCCACTCGCTAATGTTTCTTTTACCTGCTTAGGTTCTGAAATACCAAATCCCTGTAACGGTGGTGCAGCATGATATTCCCATAGTTTATTGACTAGATGATTTAACGGTTTTTCACCTCGTTTTTCTATACCGGTCACTCCTGCTCTTGATAATAAGTAGGTATATCCGCGGCCATAAGAAGCAATTTCACGTAATAGTTCATCTTCCGCGTTGGGGGGACAAATAAAAATGGGGGCAATCCCATGTTTCATGGCTGCGGTACGGAATGGCCGTGATTCTGACATAGGAACATCTGCAACTAATACTGAATCGATATCGGCATCTTTGCAACGGCGGTAGAACTCATCTATTCCATGATGAAAAACCAGGTTAGCATACATTAATAAACCAATAGGAATATCAGGATATTTTGCCCTTATCTTTGTTAATAGTTCAAAACAGAGCGTGGGAGTCACATTTGAGGAGAAAGCGCGCAAATTAGCATTCTGAATTGTCGGGCCGTCAGCCAGCGGATCGGAAAAAGGAATACTTAACTCAAGAGCGTCAGCGCCACCGATAATCAGTGCATCAATAATTTTCAATGATAATTCTGGGGTTGGATCACCGAGTGTGACAAAGGGGACAAAAGCACCTTGTTTACGGCTTTCCAGTTGTTTAAATAGCTGCTCGTAACGCTCCATTAGATTTCCCCCCTGGATTTTAAAATATCGTGGACAGTAAATATGTCTTTATCACCGCGACCGGATAGGTTAACGATCAGTAATTGCTCTTTATCAGGAGCTTGATGGATCATTTTCAAAGCATAAGCCAGCGCATGAGAGGATTCGAGGGCTGGAATAATGCCTTCCTCACGGGAAAGGGTTTTGAATGCTTCTAATGCTTCATCATCGGTGATGGAAACATAGTCAGCCCGTCCAATGCTGTTCAGATAAGCATGTTGAGGGCCAACGGAAGGGAAATCCAGACCGGCGGAAATAGAATAAGATTCTTCAATCTGGCCTTCATCTGTCTGCATCATTGGCGATTTCATACCAAAATAGATACCCAATTTGCCATGTTTCAATGGCGCACCATGTTTACCGGTTTCGATACCGAGCCCGGCAGGTTCAATACCAATCAGGCGGACCGATGTTTCAGGAATAAACTCGGCAAACATGCCAATGGCATTGGAACCCCCACCAACACAGGCCAATACGGCATCGGGCAGGCGTCCTTCTCTTGCCAGAATCTGGGATTTGGCTTCTTCGCCAATCATACGCTGGAACTCTCGGACCATCGTCGGATAAGGGTGCGGTCCGGCGGCAGTTCCTAATAAATAGTGGGCTTTATCATAGCTACCAGACCAATCACGTAACGCTTCATTGCAAGCATCTTTTAAGGTGGCAGAACCGCTGTGAACCGGAATAACTTCGGCTCCCATCAGACGCATGCGGAAAACATTAGGGGATTGGCGCTCCACATCTTTAGCGCCCATATAAATGCGGCATTTCATATTTAAAAGTGCGCAGGTAAGGGCGGTGGCTACACCATGTTGACCAGCGCCGGTTTCTGCAATAATTTCGTTTTTGCCCATGCGTTTCGCTAATAGAGCCTGACCAAGTACCTGATTGGTTTTATGAGCACCGCCGTGTAATAGATCTTCTCGTTTCAGATAAAGGCGAGTTTTGGTGCCCTTCGTCAGATTACGGCATAACGTTAATGCCGTTGGCCTGCCTGCATAATTTTTCAGTAGATCTTGAAATTCTTGCTGGAATTCAGGATCTTGCTGAGCGGCAATAAATGCGGCTTCTAATTGTTCAAGGGCTGGAATAAGGATCTGTGGTACAAATTGTCCACCGAAATCACCAAAATAGGGGTTAAGCTTACTCATCATTCTATTTGTCCATCGTAATTAATCAGAAAACAGTAATTAATCGGAAAATTGCTGTTTATTGGTAACAGCGTAGTAGCTGAAACACTTTATTTAATTTATGACTGCTTTTGATGCCGGGTGCGTTTTCGACGCCAGAGTTAAAATCAAGTCCACAACAGCCATATTTTGCTGCTTGTTGGCAATTTTCTTCATTTAATCCACCGGCGAGCATGATGTTGGCGAGTGATTGTTTTTCAAGTAATTGCCAATCGAAACTTTGGCCGGTTCCACCTTTGCCGTTATCAAGTAAATAACGGTCAACATTTCTGGCTTTGGTGTGAAATTCATCTTTCGACATATCAATCGCTTTCCAGATTTGACAATTTTCAGGCAATGTTTTTCGTAATTCCTCAATATAAACTTCGCCTTCGGCGCCATGGAGTTGCACCGCAGCCAGAGAAAGGACACGAGCGGTATGACTGATGAATGCAGATGATTGATTTTGAAATACCCCGACATATTTGAGATTTGCTGCATTGATAATTTGTTGGGCCTGTTGGATATTAATTTTACGTGGTGAATGTTCAGCAAATATCAAACCACCATAAACAGCACCTGCCTGTAATGCCACTTTCGCATCTTGTGGGCGAGTTAATCCACAGACTTTATTTTCACCCAGAATCAGTTGACGTAATGCTAAGTCCAGATTGGGTTGGGCCATCAAAGCACTGCCAATGAGAAAGCCATTAGCATAATGACTAAGCTCACGAATTTGTTGATGCTGGTGGAGACCCGATTCGCTAATAACAATAGTTTCTTCCGGTAACTGTGGCGCAAGTTGTTTGGTACGGTTTAAATCGATAGAAAGATCTCTCAGATCACGGTTATTGATACCAATAACTTTAGCTTTTAGTGCAACTGCTCTGGCTCGCTCTTCTTCTGAGCTGATTTCAGTCAGCACGCCCATATTCAGGCTATGCGCCAGTTCAGACAGCGTAATATATTGCTGATCATCAAGAACAGAAAGCATCAGCAAAATCGCATCGGCTTGATAATAACGGGCAAGATAAACCTGATAAGGATCGATAATAAAATCTTTGCACAATACTGGCTGGTGAACGGTATCACTGACTAAACGAAGAAATTCATAGTTGCCTTGAAAATATTTTTCATCAGTTAATACAGAGATGGCCGTTGCATAGGGCTGATAAATTTTCGCTATTTGAATGGGATCAAAATCCTGGCGAATGACGCCTTTAGAAGGAGATGCCTTTTTACATTCCAGAATAAAAACGGTCTGTTCACTGTTTAGTGCCTGATAAAAATGACGGTTGCTGGCAACAACAGCATTAATAAAACTTTCCAATGGTTGTTGCTGTTTACGATTAATAAGATATTCGGCTTTATCATTAACAATTTTCTGTAAAATGGTAGCTTGCATGATTAACTCCTTGTTGCAAGTGCAATAACTCGTTCATAAGCTCGGCCACTGTGAATGGTTTCGAGAGCTTGTTGGGTGTTATGACGTAAATCTTCCTGTCCATGAATTTTCATTAACAGAGCAACGTTAGCCGCAACGGCATCAGCATGGGCTTTCTTACCCCGTCCTTGTAACAATAAACTGAGCATTTCACGATTATCCACGGGTGAACCTCCTTTTAGTGCTGACATTGGATGGCGTTGTAAACCAAAATCTTCAGCATTTAATTGATAATGGATAATTTCTCCATCGTTAATTTCTGCCACTTTCGTTGGTGCATGCAGTGCGACTTCATCCATGCCACCACTGTGTACAACCGCTGCCCGTTGATAGCCGAGAACCAGTAAGGTGCGGGCAATAGGTTCAACGAGTTCCGGGCTGTAGACGCCAATTAATGCTAATGGCGGACGTGCCGGATTAATCAAAGGACCTAATATATTAAATATAGTCCGTGTTTTCAGTTGTTGACGTACCGGCATCGCATGACAGAATCCCAGATGATAATGTGGCGCAAATAGGAAACAGATGCCGATTTCATCCAGTGCGCTACGAGCACATTCCGCGCTGATGTCAAGGGCGATACCAAACGCTGCCAGCAAATCAGAAGAACCTGATTGGCTGGAAACACTGCGGTTACCATGTTTGGCAATTTTAATCTGGCAAGCCGAGGCGACAAAGGCACTGGCGGTTGAAATATTGATACTGTTCGCACCATCACCGCCCGTTCCGACGATATCGCAGAAAGTGTAATCCGGCCGTGGAAATGGCAGGGCATTTGCCAATAATGCTTGGGCTGCACCGGCAATCTCCTGTGGTTGTTCACCCCGTAATTTCATGCTGATAAGTACAGCCGCGAGTTGTGGTTCATTTAATTCTCCTTGAATAATGGCGGCAAATAGTTGCTGGCTTTCTTGTTGTGTCAGTGTTTGCGCATTAAACAATTTATTGAAAATAGCTTGCATTTTCATCTCCCTTTTAATTTAGTGCCCAAACCAGAGTTTGTTCAAGCAATTTAGCGCCATGAGTTGTGAGAATCGATTCTGGGTGAAATTGAAATCCACAAACCTTATGTTTATCGTGGCGAACTGCCATCACGGTGTCGCCACAACGGGCAGAAATAGTCAGTTCAGACGGAATTAGGCTACCCATGAGAGAGTGATAACGGGCAACGGGTAGAGGGTTTTCCAGATTAGCGAACATAGCTTGATTATCGTGTTTTGCCAGAGAAGCTTTGCCGTGTAGGATTTCATCAGCAGCAGAAATTTTTCCACCATAAGCTTCAATAATGGCTTGATGCCCAAGACAGATGCCGATCACTGGGATTTTGCCGATGACTTGTTGGAGTAATTGAGGCATACAACCGGAGTCAGATGGTTTACCCGGTCCCGGTGAAAGCATCAATAGCGGAGAGGAGAGCATTCTTAATTGCTGCATAATCATTTCAGTAGCAACAGTATTGCGATAGATAACAACCTGATGACCATGATTACGCAATTGATCGACGAGGTTATAGGTGAATGAATCCACGTTGTCGAGCAGAAGAATATTTGCCATTAGAAAGTCTCCTCTGCCTGATGAGCCTCAATAATTGCACGAATGACTGCTCTTGCTTTGTTACGAGTCTCTTCGCATTCTGCTAAAGGTTCGGAATCCAGTACGATACCGGCGCCAACCTGAATAGTTGCTACGCCGTCTTCCACGTAAGCAGAGCGAATAACGATGCAATTATCCATATCCCCTTTGCCGGTGAAATAACCGACAGCACCACCGTAACTGCCACGGCGTTCGCTTTCATAGTGAGCGATAAGTTGCATTGCGCGTACTTTCGGCGCGCCGGTGAGGGTACCCATATTCATACAAGCTTGATAGGCATGAAAGGTGTCTAAATCATGGCGTAATGTCCCCACGACGCGGGAGACCAGATGCATAACAAAAGAGTAGCGATCGACTTTTGTCAGATCCGCGACATAGCGGCTGCCCGGCTCACAAATGCGGGCCAGGTCATTACGGGCCAAATCGACCAGCATCAGATGTTCGGCTAATTCTTTATGATCTGTTCGCATCTCCAGTTCGGTCCGGCTGTCAAGATCCGCATCCAGCTCGCCAGCCGCATTGCGCCCACGGGGACGTGTGCCGGCGATCGGGTAGATTTCAATTTGGCGATTGGACGCATCATATTTAAGCGCGCTTTCGGGAGATGCGCCAAACAGACAGAAATCTTTATCCTGCATGAAAAACATGTAGGGACTTGGATTGTGGTACTTAAGTTTTTGATAAGCATGAAGCGGTGCCGGGCAGGGCAAAAAGAAGCGTCTTGATGGCACTACCTGAAAGATATCCCCCTGGCGGATGTATTGTTGTAATTGCGCCACCATTTCTGCATAGGCCGAGTCATCCCGATTGTATGAAACTTTCATGGTTGGCAGAGAGATTTGTTGTACTGGTTCAATGGGTTTGGTAATGAGCGCCACTAATGTTTTTAATCGTTGCTTAAGGCGTTGTTCTTCTGCTTGAGAATCACTGAAAAGAGAGATTTGCAAGCGTGCATTTTTGTTCTGGTGGTCGATCACCAATAACGTTTCTGCGAGATAAAAACAGAAATCAGGGCAGCGTTGAACAGTTTTTACTGCGGGTAATGGTTCAAATCCGGCCACCAGATCATAGGAAAAAAGGCCGCCAACGAATATCGCTTCTGCGCTTGACGAATTGTATGTTGACGGCTCTTCCGCCAAAGAAAGCAGGGCACGCAGTGCATCAAATACGGATACCGCTTTTAGACGATTATCTTCATCTATATTGTGATTGATTGGTGGGAAAATCACTTGAAGAGTATTGTGTGTTATTTCAGATTGGACGTTGCTGGAAAATTTGTTGGCCAAAATGGGTAATAAATTTCGGCCATTTTCTGTTAAAGCGTCAAAAGTAACCTGATTGCCGTTGGCACTGATGCGCAAGGCACTATCGATAATTAGCAGACTTTTTAAGTTTTTTTTGCTGTTAATTTCCGCAGATTCTAGCAATAAAGTTGCTGGTCGCTCACCGCAGAGTTGGTTGAATAGTCGCGTAGGATCAGGTTGGTAAGCGGTTTCCTGCTCAATTACTGTGATTTTTGGTTGTTTATCCGTCATTTTTTCGTCCTGTCAATAAGTTATGCATATAAAAAAACCCGCTGATTAGGCGGGTTTTGGTAATTTGGCACTGTTGATTTATGTGCGTGACCATACCGCCCTTACTGGGAAGTTATGCCACCAACGGATAGACATCATAAATACAGCCATTTTCAGTGCCTCTTTAGTATTGATATAAGATGGGATACAAGACAATATCGCTTTCACTTGTGTACTAGTAAACTGGAACGAAATTGGTGTGTCAAGTATTTTTTGGCGCGTTTATTAATTTGCTGTGTGATTTCTCGAATTTGAAATGACCAACGTTACAGGTAGTGAATTTCCCACAGAATCTATTCAAGAGATAACCCTATTTTAATATGACTAGATAAAATTGAAGGTTAATTTGGTGACATTTTATTACGGTGTAACATAAACTGATTAATAGTTAGAGATCAGATAATATCGGATACTTAATTTTAATAAAATTATTATCTTATTGTCACAAATATCTCATCATATTATTTTATGATATAGCTATGATATATATTTAGTAATATTAAGTATGTAAATCATGTTTCATGAAAAAAAGAATTTAGCGATAGTACAAATTGGTTAAAGAGCAGGATTAGCTGGATTTTTTTTGAGTCAATAGGCAAACGGGAAGAATAGATAATCAATTTTTATATCTGTATATGAAAAAAAGAGGTTTAACCGATATTACTGTGAGAAGTAGTATTCATAGCTCTAACATATCGTGTTATTTAAAATTTAGATCTTTATAAGTTAAAACTATGTAATTATTTGTATTTAATACGTTATAGGTATACCTGAGGAACGATTTTTAATCTGAATACTTATACCCAATAGATTTTAAGATGCATCGCGACGGCAAGGGAGCGAATCCCCGGGAGCATAGATAACTATGTGACCGGGGTGAGAGAGTGCAGCCAACAAAGAGGCAACTTGAAAGATGACGGGTATATAGATCTCTACTTAATTCTGGCATTGGTCGCCATGATTTAACTCTCTGATGTTTAAAATAATTGTACTATTAGTGGAGTAAGATATGAGTGAAAATGAACCAAAAGCAGATAGCCAATTGGTGTATGAAACTGATCCATATAAGGTTAAGGATTCGGAAGAAGGTGCGGCGCAGAAAACTTATCGGTTAAATAGTTTTGATCCTAAGACAACCGATGGTGCATTATCTTATACACCAACAAGGCTTGCTAAAACAGTTTTCAATACTTATGAGGAGAAGGATGATTTTGGTGTTTTCTGTTATTTAACTGATTGGTCAATTTATGATGCGCGTTTTATTGACACAGCAAGCGAAGATGATTTTAAAAAGAATGGTGGCAGAGGCTCTGATTTAATGCGCTTTAAGGGTGATAAAGACAAGGGAAAGCCGTTTCAGAGAATTATCTTTAGCTTTGCAGGTATTATTGGTGACACTGGGGAGAAGAAAGAAACTATCATTGCTGCCGCGGGTAAAAATGGATGGCAAATGGGGGAGGCCGAACAAGATATTCTAGAGAATCACGAAGGTAAACCTATTCCAATTGATCCTTGGGCTGATGTTGGTGCTTATCTTAATTGTGGCTTTACTAATTGGGTGGGCAATCCTGTAGACTTATATCAGCAAGATAAAGCCCAAGGGGTATTAGGAGGATTGCGCTTACTCAAAGAACAAAACCCGGATCTGGAAATTTCTGTTAGTGTTGGCGGTTGGTCAATGAGTGGTGCTTTTTATAAAGTTTGTCGTGATGAGAAACTGCGCCAACGGTTTGTTGAGGGGGTTAAAGATTTATACACCAGATTCCCCATGCTAACCCATATTGATCTTGATTGGGAATATCCTGGTTCTGCGGGGGAAAATAATCAATTTGATAAAGATGATTATAAGTACTTTGCTGAGCTTATTAAGGATTTGAAGAGTGCAAATATCAGTAATTTGAAAGGCATTAGTATTGCAGCTTCTGCTGATGTAGAAAAAATTAAAGCAGCGAATATTCCAGAATTGATCGCCGCCGGTGTCAATGAAATCAACTTAATGACTTATGATTTCTTTACATTGGGCGATGGAAAACTTTCTCATCACACTAATCTTTATCGCAATCAGGATGATCAGTATTCTAAATATTCAGTCGATGATGCAGTTAACTATCTTATCTCTTTAGGTATTAATAAGAAATTTATTTATATCGGTTATTCTGGTTACACTCGTAATGCCAGAACTGCGGAGTTAGAGAGTAAGGATAATGAACAACTGGTTGGGAAATATACTGATGGAACATCCACAGTAGGGAGTTTCGAATACAGTGTAATTGAATGGACAGATATTATCTATAACTATGTTGATTATGAAAATCAAATAGGTCGTAATGGTTTTGCGGTTCTCCATGATCCGGTGGCGAAAGCCGATTATCTTTACAATAAAGATCTCAAAGTATTTATGTCGTTAGATACGCCACGCTCAGTAAGAGAAAAAGGCCGCTATGTTAAAGAAAAAGGGCTTGGTGGCTTATTTATTTGGACCGGTGATCAAGATAATGGTTTGCTAACTAATGCTGCTCATGAGGGATTGGGGCGTAAGGCGATTAAAAAAGTTATTGAAATGGAACCGTTTTATTTCGAAGGTGAACTTCCTTCTTACGATAAACCGAAAGAGAAACGGTGTGAAGCATGTAAATTAAATTGAATTTATGCTTTAAAAAATCTCACTACTTAAAATGGTTATAGTCTCTATAACTGTTCTGTTCAGGTGTTTCCGATTAATTAGGTTGGGAATAATATAATGGATAAATATAAAAGCATTTCTCGTGAAAAACAGAATATAACAAAAGTATCACCATTATTAGCTGCGGTGGCAGAAGTTAAATCGTCAAAATCGCCATCAGGTTATAGGTTATTAAACGCAGTAGAGAAAGAAGATAATTCCACTATCACGCTGGTTAATACACTCCAGCGTCTGGGATATCACTCAATTTTTGATATTGCAGAAGTATCAAAGCAGCGATTTATTAAACGCCATAATCAATCTTTATCAGGTCATGCGGAGGTCATTTTTGATAAAGCAGTGAGTGCGGCGAATCAATTGGTACAAAGTTATCGGCAAAGACAATTGAGGGATTACGATGACACATCATTAACAAAAGCGAGTCATCAGGCAAGATATTTTTCTTATCGCAATAATGATGCAGATGAGAAAGAAAAATTACCTGATTACAGTAATCTATTTCCTGAGCCTTGGGATAGCTTCTGTCAGCCAAACGCTATTGAATCCCTTGACAGTCCGGTAAATTACCTGCTTGATCTTTATAAGTTTGTACAACAAATAGAGTTAGATGGCTCTAATAATGCCGTGGGATTGGAGCAAAGGCGTGCTGATATTCCTGACTTATTACTTAATAGTGATAATCTTTACAAAGAGATCACGGCAATATCTATTGTGAATGATGTTTTGTCGAAAAGTGCCAGGGAATATATTGATCAGACAGGTCAGGCGGAAAAACCGGTTAATCAGGTTTTGGGAGAGACTCGTTTTCCCTTTACATTACCTTATAGTTTACCCTCTCAACAGATCAATAAAGGTTTGGCCGAAAAAGAGACTGAATTAGGTACCGTTATTCAGCAAGTGAATCAACAATTTCCTTGGCATATCTTAACGGAAAAACGTGATCAGGCTCTGCTTGCTTATACCCAATTAAGTAAAGAGCAAATGAGTTTACTGACAGAGAAAAGCCCATTTGCGCAACACTTTTTATCACGCGAACAACTTATTAATAGCTATTTCAGTACAAGTACAACAGAAGTATTGCCTGAACGTGATGTTGCAAAACATGCTTATATTATTCATGCTGATGAAAATATCACTGGCCCAACATTATTGAGTGGTAATGTTGATAAAGCCTATGATGAAATTGTCGTTACTTGTGAAAATAAAGCTAAAGAGACGATCAAAGTTAAACTTCGTGGTGAAAATGTTCTGACCTACAATCGCATAAAAGCGAGGATGGAGCCTTTCGATAATTCATCACCATTTAGTCGGCAGTTAAAATTGACTTATGTAGAAAGTGATAATAGTGATATCGGTAATTTAGATAAAGGTCCTTTCTTTGGTGAAATGACAGTTTATGCTGCGGTACCCAAAGAAAGTACAAATAATACTGCGGTAAATATTGAAGGCATTAACTTCCTGACCATGACTTATCGTTTTGCTATTGCTAAACAAGGGACTGCACAATCAGAATTATTGCCAGAAGCAGAGCGGTTTTTCCAAGATAACTATGGCGTTTCTGCGGATGAAAGGGTGAAATTAACAGAGATTTTATCTTTTGGTCAACAAACAGGATCGAAAGTGACAGATCTCGAACACTTGTTTAGTAGTGGTGATTTCCGGCCTTTAGTTTCGCCAAATGTGGTATTTTCTAATCCTATCTTCGATAGTGGGCAAACATCAGAACACTTTCCTGCACCTTATCACTGTGGTGGTGTTTATATAAATGCAGGGCAATTGGATGCATTAAGCATTGTGAGAACGGACTCAGGACGGGAAATAGATGCAGTTTCTGATTTTCGCTATGATCGAATGAACCGCTTTATTCGTTTACAGCGTTGGTTAGCGTTACCTTATCATCAACTTGATTTACTGGTAACCTCAGCAATAAAAGCTGAACCGAAAAATAGCGATCTGGCTATCTCTAATAATACATTAAGAGCATTAGGTTTATTCCGTCATTTATCGACACAATATAAAGTATTACCGGAGACGTTTGCCGGATGGATATATCAAATTACGCCATTTGCCATCAGCAATAATATTCCATTTTTTGATCAAGTTTTTAATCAGTCTAAACTTTTTGACCAGCCGTTAATTCTGGATGGGAAAGAATTTAACTATGCAGAAAATCAAGGAGATGGCGCAAAAACAGTTAAACAATTGTGTGCAGGGTTAGCTATTTCTTTATCCACGTTTCAAGTGATTGCACCTATCGTTGAGAAAGCACTGAAACTCTCTTCTGGCAAATTAGTGCGTAATCTTGATGTCGTATCCAGACTTTATCGCTTGGTGACTATTCCACGATTATTTGGTTTTTCTGCGGAAGATGGATTAATTCTGGTGGATATTTTAACGGATAAAAGCGAATATCTGGTAAATATACCGGCTTTAGGAGAGAAAGATGACATCCTCAGTATTATTGCCCAAATGGAGGTTTTAACTTCCTGGCTCACTAAAACGAAACTGACACCGATTAAGCTTTCTCTATTATTAGGTAAAACTCAGCTTCCGGTCGTGCCAACAAGTGGTATGTTAACTTTTTATAAAGGAATTTCTGACGGTCTTACTGATAATGTACGTTTGCAAGACTCTGATTTTAATCGGCAAGAAATAAATGGTACAGATTGGTGGACCATTTTGTCAGATGAAAATGGTGTTTTTGATAGGGATAATGGATTAATCAAAGATATTCCATTGATATGGGGAAAAACAGACGAAGAATCTCTGAGGAAAAAGATAGAAGATATTGTAAAAGAGAAAAAGATAACTCCAGATAATAATCAAATTAATATTGTCTTGCAGATCATATTGCAATCTAAAACCACACAAGAGAGTCTATTATCTAGCACTATTGCGGGTGAATATGGGGTATCAAGAGATATTGTGCCACTACAATTGCGTTGGTTAGGAAGTAGTGTTTATTCAGTGTTGAAAATGGTGTTAGATAATACACCAGAAAAAGTTGAAGATATTAAAAAAGAGTTTCTGGACTTGACCTATAGTCTGTTAGTTTATACCCAATTAATTAATGCGTTGAGCATAGGTAATAATCTATTATTATTGCGCCTGACAAATCCTAAATGGCTTGGACTAATCATAGATGAAACCACAGAAATATCATTGTCGTTAGATGAAATTTTCCTGTTGAATCGCTATCAAGATTTACTGGAAAATGCGAAACAAAATGAGGATAAAGTTCAGGAATATTTTACTTTTGCTAACAGTGAAATTTTACCGAAGACAGAAGAGGATGATAATAATTATAAATGTGCGCAATTACTGGCGGAAATTTTAGATTGGGGTCCTGATGAAATTTATCTTGCTTGCGATAAAGGAGGATTAGAAAGAAAACGTGCGATGACCTTATCCCAAATAGATTGGATACGACGGCTACAACAATTTTCTGTGAAAACCAATTTATCCGTTGAGCCTTTATTAGGTGCTGGTGCACTTGATGTTAATTCAGATTTTGAAGCTTTCCAAAGCATTGGTGAAGCAGTAATGGCTGCATTAAAAGCGCAAGGAGATGATGAGAATGTCTAGTTTAATTGAAGCTAAATTACAGGAAAATTTGCGTGATGCATTAGTTGATTATTATCTTGGTCAGATTGTTCCGCATGATACCGCTTTTCAATCCTTGCGTGAAAGAATTCAAAATGTTGATGACTTGTATGATTTTCTCTTGTTAGACACTCAGGTCTCTTCTAAAGTAAAAACAGCCCGTGTCGCACATATTACCCAATCTATACAACAATATATTAACCGTATTGTTTTGAATTTAGAGTCAGGTTTATCAATGACTCAGGAAGAGGCAGATAATTGGCAGGAGTTTGCTAATCGTTATGGTTATTGGGCGGCAAATCAACAATTGGCTATTTATCCAGAAGTCTATGTTGATCCCACATTACGTTTAACCAAAACAGAATTCTTTTTCCAACTTGAAAGTGCGCTTAATCAAGGCAAGCTCACCGATGATGTTGCTCAAAAAGCGATATTGGGATATTTGAATAACTTCGAAGAGGTCAGTAATTTAGAGGTTATTGCTGGCTATGAAGATGGTATTGATATTACCGATGATAAGATCTATTTCATTGCTAAAACACGAACTCAACCTTACCGTTATTTTTGGCGAACTTTAGATGCCAAACAGCGTAATAATCAGACTGATGAACTCTATCCTACCGCCTGGAGTGAGTGGAAGCTGATTAATGTTCCTTTAGAAAATGCGTATAACGGTATTGTTCGTCCAATTATCCTAAATAACCGGTTATATATTAGTTGGTTTGAAGTCTCTGAAGAAAAACAAGATCAAGGTAATAGCGTTAAATATCGTACCAAACTTAATTTGGCTCATTTAGCATTTGATGGTACCTGGAGTACCGGGACAACTGTTCGTGAGGATTTACTCGACCACTCAATGAAAGAGTTGATTGCGGTTCTCGATCGTACCGGAAATGTTGAACGTTTAGCGTTGGTCGCATTTGTGCGCTTGCAAGGTACAGATAATGATGGAAAAGCATACGATTATGATGAAGTTTTCACCTATGTTTGTGACAACTTATTAATGGAAGCAACGGATTTGCCCAAATCCACTTCAAAGCTATCCGACCTTGATGCATATGGCGCTGCTTTAGTCTGGTTCTATTTTCGGGAACCCTCAAATGGCGGGCCGGAAGAATATAAGCAATTGGTACTTTATCCCGTTAATAATAATATGAAATGGCCGATAGCCGAACCACCAACATTTGAAGGACAACTGGGTAAAATAGACGATTTTAAGCTGGAGGCGCCTTATGTTGACGGGACATTAAATATGCATCTTACGTCCACTTCAACGTATAAATATGATTTTAGCAGAAGTAAAAATATCCTTTATTGTATTTGGCTGGAAGATAGCAAGGGTGAACGCTGTTGGCTTGATTATAAGATACTGACTCCAGAAGATTATGATCCAAATCTGAGTTTCATATTGAACCGTTGTGATAGAAATGATGTAACGGTTGTTACGGGTTTTAGTTTGCCGTCGGAAACTGGAGATGTTGCGGGTAAAATTAAAACTAAACTCAGTGTAGGTAAATTGCTCCGTGATAAGGTTCAGATTAAACAGACTAAACAAACTCAGTATTTGCAATTTCCAAAGGAACAGAAACCAAAGGAACCATTAGAAAGTTGGTATTCTGACAAGGCGATTCGTTTAAATACCCTGTTTGCAAAAGAATTAATTAGTAAGGCGAGTCAAAAACTGGACAAAGTTCTCAGTTGGGAAACGCAAAATATTCATGAAGAGCCGATTACCGGCAATGTTTCAAAACCTATCGACCTTAAAGGAGCAAATGGTATTTATTTCTGGGAATTATTCTTCCATATGCCATTTATGGTGGCCTGGCGGTTTAATGTCGAACAGCGTTATGAAGAAGCCAGTCGCTGGATTAAGTTTATTTTTAATCCTTTTGAAAGTCATGATGAATCGGCGCTGGAACAAAATAAGCCACGTTATTGGAATAGTCGCCCGATCATTGACGAGCCAAAGAGATTACGTAGTTTAATAGAACCGGCTGATCCTGATGCAATTTCTGCCAGTGAACCTATTCATTATCGTAAGGCTATTTTTAACTTCTACGTTAAGAATATTATCGATCAGGGTGACATGGAATATCGCAAATTACAGACTACTGCCAGAACGGTGGCACGTCTGAGCTATGCAACGGCAAGTTCATTATTAGGTGCGCGTCCTGATCTCCAATTAGCCAGTTCATGGCAGCCGATAACTCTTGAGGATGCATCATATAGGAAGAGTAGCACAGTACGTGCATTGGAGATGATAAGTTATCCTTTGCCTTATGCCCCGGTGGTTCATGATAAAACGATTCGTGCGCTGGATAATGATCTCTTTATGAAACCGATTAATGAAGAGTTAACGGCCCTGTGGGATAAAATAGAAAACCGGATTTACAATTTACGGCATAATTTAACGCTGGATGGTAAAGAAATTTCTATGGATCTTTATGATTCGAAAATTTCTCCTCGTGGATTAATGAATCAGCGTTATCAGAAGGTTGTTGCTGCCAGAAATGCCAGCAGAATGAATTTCAGAGTGCCAAATTATCGTTTTGAACCGATGTTGGCGCGGGCGAAATCGGGTGTCGATACATTGATACAATTTGGCAGCACGTTGTTAAGCCTGTTGGAACGGAAAGATAATTTGAGTTTTGAATCATTCCAGATGGTGCAGAATAATGATCTCTACCGTTTTGCGGTTGACCTTCAGCAACAAGATATCAATATTAATCAGGCCAGTCTTGATGCATTGCAAGTGAGTAAACAATCTGCTCAGGAGCGGTACGAACATTATAAAAGTCTTTATGATGAAAATATTTCGTCAACGGAACAACAGGTTATTGAATTACAGGCTCAGGCATCTTCTGCTCTGTTAGCTTCACAAGTATCAAGAACAGCGGCGGCGGCACTGGATTTAGTTCCCAATATTTATGGATTGGCAGTCGGGGGTTCACATTGGGGGGCCGCTTTAAATGCTGTTGCTGAAATAGCAACCTTGAAACATCAGTCTGATAGTACTAAAGCTGATAGCCTCAGTGTTTCTGAATCTTATCGCCGTCGCCGGCAAGAGTGGGAACTGCAATATAAACAGGCTGAATGGGAAGTAAAATCTATTGATCAGCAAATTAATATTCAGCAGTTGCAGGTCAGCGCCGCACGTAAGCGTTTGGCGCAAGTAGAAGCACAGCAACAACAATCTCAGGCACTGTTGGCGTATTTCTCCAGCCGTTTTACTAATGAAAGCTTATATACTTGGATGATTAGCCAGATCTCAAGCCTTTATTTGCAGGCTTATGATGCTGTTTCATCGTTATGTTTATCCGCACAAGCCTCTTTACAATATGAACTTGGACTAGGCGAGCAGAATTTTATTGATGGCGCGAGCTGGAATGATCTCTATCAAGGGCTGTTGGTCGGTGAAAATCTGAAATTGGCGTTGCAACGCATGGAACGCACTTATGTTGAGCAAAATTCGCGTAAATTGGAAATTATCAAAACAATTTCACTTAAATCTTTATTGGGTGAGTCTTGGGAAAATAATCTCAACGCTTTAAAAGCGCATACTGCAATTACCTTTAATTTGGATGAGTTAAAACAATTTGGTGTGGATTATCCGGGTTTATTTAATCGGCGGATTAAATCAGTTTCAGTGACGCTGCCGATGTTAATTGGGCCTTATGAAGATATCTGTGCCAAATTAAGTTTGTCGGGTGTGAGTAGTTATACGACAAAAGCGGATCTCAAAACCGTTGAAAAAATGTTGAAAGAAGGAATTCGTGCAGAAACGCCTTATACGGTGCGCAGTATCCAGCCTAATCAACAAATCGCTTTATCTACGGGGATTAATGACAGCGGAATGTTCACGCTTAATTTCGATGATGAACGTTTCTTACCCTTTGAGGGGGTAGGAGTAGGATCGAGTTGGAATTTCCAATTTACCAATACCTCGCAGGATTTAGAAAGTTTGACCGATATTATTCTTCATATTCGATATACCGCGCAAGAAGGATCTGCATCATTTGGTCTGGCGGTTAAAGAGTTATTAAAAAAGGAAAACCCAGATTTGTGATAACGAGAATTAAGCATTAAATGAATCAGTCACCTGAATTTAAAATGCTTACTCATTATCTTTAACATTCAAATTAGCCTCTTCTAATTATGTGGAGGCTAAATATAAATCGCATTGGAGTTTATAAATGGTAAATAAATATACTTATACCTCATCGAAATCCATGTCCGACATCAGTGATATTGTTGGTGAACCATTAACTGCATGGAATAATCAGGCAGGTGGCCAAGTTTATAATGTTATTTTTAATAGTGGTGTTTATACCAATACGTATTGGGTTGAGCGCTGGCATATTCCCGATCCTACGGCTAAAGAGGGAACACCGCATAATGCCTGGAAATATATTCGTCCAGCGACGGAAGATGAGATAAAACAGCACGGAAATCCTACCGATGGGCGCGTTGATCCAACCGAAGATATTCCTTCACCGGTTTTACAACCGGATGCGATTACAGAACAAACCTATCAACGACCAGATGTTAATTTTAAACCTGATGGTTCAGCGGGTAACCTTTCTTATACTGCGACGCGTGTTTGTCGCCCGATGTTTAATGAATATAAAAGCGATAAATCCAGGCCAAAACTTTCTGCTTATATTACTGATTGGTGCCAATATGATGCACGTTTGGATGGTGAGGATGAAAAGGTTGGTGATCGGGGAAGAGGGTTTGATTTAAGCACTATCAATGTGACTGCCTATGATAAATTAATATTCAGCTTTTTGGGTATTTACGGTGATACTGGTGTGAAAGGGGATAAAATCAAAGAGGTTGCCGATGGTTGGAATAGCCAGAGTGAAATAAAAATTATTGAAGGCCATATTGTCCCTCTTGACCCTTATGGTGATTTAGGAACTGCCCGTAATGTGGGATTACCGAAAGAAAGCGCGAATACTGCTATCGGTCCGGGAACATTCTTGCCTTATTATCAACAAAAGAGAGCTTCGGGTTTATTAGGTGGGTTGCGTGAACTGCAAAAAACGGCACGTTTAGCGGGCCATAAACTTGAATTAGCTTTTAGTATTGGTGGCTGGAGTATGTCCGGTTATTTCTCCGTGATGGCGGCTGATGCGGTACTGCGTCGTGTTTTTGTTGACAGTATTGTTGATTTCTTTGAGCGTTTTCCTATGTTCAGTTGTGTCGATATTGACTGGGAATATCCTGGAAGCCCGGGAGAGGAAGGTAATGTTATTAGTGATAAAGATGGAGAACATTATGCTCTGTTAATTAAAGAATTACGTGAATCTTTGGATAGTCGATTTGGACGAGAGGATAGAAAAGAGATCTCCATTGCTTGTAGTGGTGTAAAAGCGAAATTAAAAACCTCTAATATTGCTGAATTAGTCAAAAATGGTCTGGATAATATTTACTTAATGAGTTACGACTATTTTGGTACTGGTTGGGCACCTTATATCGGCCATCATACTAATCTCTATTCGCCAAAAGATCCTGATCCATCAGAGGCATCTGATTTATCCGCGGAAGTTGCTATCAATTACTTACATCAGGATCTTGGCATACCTTTGGAGAAAATTCATTTAGGTTATGCTAACTATGGCCGTGCGGGCAAAGGGGCAAATCTTGAAACGCGCGAATATAATAAAACTGGCGATGCATTAGGAACAATGGAAAAAGGTTCACCTGAATTCTTTGATATTGTTAATAATTATCTGGATAGTGAACACACTCTCGCTACCGGGAAAAATGGCTTTGTGTTAATGACAGATACCAATGCTGATGCTGATTTCTTGTTTAGTGAAAAAGAGGGGCACTTTATCTCATTAGATACCCCTCGCACGGTGAAGCAAAAAGCGGAATATGTCGCTAAGAATAAACTGGGAGGCATATTTTCTTGGTCAGGCGATCAGGATTGTGGCTTGTTGGCAAATGCGGCCAGAGAAGGGATGGGCTATATTGCCAAATCTAATGATGAAACCATCGACATGGGGCCACTTTATAATCCGGGTAAGCCCTATTATTTGAAATCTATTGGTTAGGTGAAGAAAAACGCCGGTTAATTTTTCTTTGCCAATAAAAAGGGATATTGCTTTTCTTATCTGTTAGTTTTTTCATGCTTAAAATAATCATGTTCAACCCGATATTCTAGGGCTGAACATGATTATTTCTGTAAAACGCGACCATTTACCGTTAAGCTATCCCATCAAGCATTTAAGCTATTTGGGCAGAGAAAGAGATAATGACAAATTCAGCCACTGAGTTAGTAACAATTTACGATCTGCATAGCCATACGACTGCATCGGATGGTTTACTTTCACCAGCAGAATTGGTCGAACGAGCGGTGGCAATGGGCGTTAATGTATTGGCCGTGACTGATCACGATACGACAGACGCTATTTTGCCGGCCCATGAATATATTAACCAACATGATTTGCCATTAAAGCTCATATCAGGGGTTGAGATATCCACACTGTGGCAAAATATCGAGATTCATATTATTGGTCTGAACATTGATATTCAGTCAAATGCAATGATTGAATTACTTAATAAACAATCTGAACTTAGGAAAGAAAGAGGAATTGAAATAGGTCGCAAGCTGGCAAAGGTGGGTATTTCCGATGCTTGGGCAGGAGCGAGCCGATTAGCGAATGGTGGACAAATAACACGAGGCCATTTTGCCCGTTATTTAATTGAAATGGGCAGAGAGCCAACAATGGCGAAAATATTTAAAAAATATCTGGCAAAGGGAAAAATCGGATATGTTCCACCGCAATGGTGTACAATTGAACAAGCTATTGATGCCATTCATCAATCAGGTGGTCAAGCAGTCATTGCGCATCCGGGACGATATGATTTATCGACCAAATGGTTGAAGCGTCTGATTGTTTGGTTTAAACAACATGGTGGTGATGCAATGGAAGTTGCACAGTGTCAGCAGGCACCTAACGAGCGGCAATATCTTGGTCAGTTGTCACGGGAACATGATTTGATGGCTTCGTTAGGTTCTGATTTTCACCAGCCTTGTTCATGGATAGAGTTAGGGCGTAAATTGTGGTTACCCGGTGATGTGGTACCAATATGGCGTAACTGGTCACTGTAGGGGCAGCATAAAATTAAGAGGTAATTTATGAGCCAGTTTTTTTATATTCATCCAGATAATCCGCAGCCCCGCTTAATAGGGCAAAGTGTGGATGTGTTGAAAAAAGGTGGGGTGGTTATTTACCCCACTGATTCCGGTTATGCGATTGGTTGCCATCTGGAAGATAAAGATTCGATGACTCGGATATGTCGTATTCGCCAGTTAGATAGTCATCATAATTTCACCTTAATGTGCCGGGATTTGTCGGAGATATCGACTTATGCTTATGTCGATAATCCGGCTTTTCGTCTGATTAAGAATAATACTCCGGGCAATTACACGTTTATTTTGCGTGCGACGAAAGAAGTCCCTCGTCGTTTGATGAATGATAAGCGGAAAACCATCGGATTACGTGTTCCATCTAATCCAATTGCCTTGGCGCTTCTTGAACAAGTGGGTGAGCCATTGATGTCCACGAGCCTGATTTTGCCAGGCAATGATTTTGCTGAATCTGATCCTGAAGAAATTAAAGATAATTTGGGAAAACGGGTTGATCTGATTGTTCACGGGGGTTATTTAGGGCAACAACCTACCACCGTAATTGATTTAACCGAGGATACGCCGGTTGTAATACGGGAAGGGGCTGGCAATATCACGCCATTCTTATAAGCTACGCAGTAATTATTTTCAGAATCTATATAAAGCCTGTATATTATACGCAGGCTTTATATTTTTGGTTTTTTAATTGAATCGAAATGGTTATTATTGTTTCGAATTATTAATACTGACTCAATAAAATAAAACCATCATCTATTTAATAATTAAGTTGATTTTAATAACGTGATAAGGAAATATTTACCTAACCAAAGGTAAGTGTGTTCGCCAATTATTTGACTATACCATTAGATATAAAACCTTTGGTCTGGGCTATTTAATATAAATAATAGCGCAAGGCTATTCATCCATTATAAAATCAAGGGATATTGAAAATGTCAGTTATTAATTTCTCCGATAAACCAGTTGATGTCGCTAATGTTCATGCATGGCCGAAATCACCAGATAGGGATTTAATTGCATGTGGACGTGACGCATATGCTGAAAAATCAGTGCAAGAAGCATTGAGCGGAGATCCTGATAAAGCGGTAAAATTAAGTGAATTAAATGATATTTTGGCTGCCTGTGAACCTTTTGACTTTAAAGGCGTCACGTTATATGCAAAAGATCCTGTATTAACCTTAATTAAAGCGTTATCAGAGAAGAATGCCTATTTAGTCGATGATTCATATCCTCCTGAGCAATGGCAAAGCGGGGGAGTTGATAAGCATGACCGTATTAAAGATTTTATTGAATCCCCTAACATGTTTATTAAAGGGATAGAGATGATCGATATGGGCCAGCTTTATCTTGGTAATTGCGGCTTTGTTAGTACCATTGGGGCAATTGCATCCCATCCTGAAGGGCATAATTTGTTATTTTCTGCTATCTATCCGCCGGTTTATAACCCAACGGGGGTTTATTCGATTAGAATCATCAATCAATCGAAAATTGGTTATTTATTGATTGATGATGATCTGCCACGAGTTAGTTTTTCTGATATGGAAGATAAAAATGAGTTTTGGTATTACCTGATTGAAAAAGCATTTGCGAAATTGCATGGAAGCTATGAGAATTTAGGCGGCGGTAATGAGATCTATTTTGGTATAGAATCGACAGAAAATACCAGTATTAATCGGGATAATCAGGATCGTATTTGGGATGAAAAATTTATCGATATCTTCAAAATAAAACATCATGTGACTTATCAAGGAACGGGTTACTCTACGGATTTGGTATCAGGTCATGCTTATTTAATATTAGATGCTCAGCAATGGAATGATATTAAGTTAGTACGATTGCATAATCCGTGGAATTTCGTTAAATATAAAGGTCCATATTCTCCGGGCTCTGCTGAATGGGAAAATATTCCAGAAGACGTGCAAAATGATATATTCCAGAATAACCGATTTGAAGGAAAATCATTCTGGATGCCATACGATCTCTATGTTAAGAATTTACCAAAAATCAGCGATATGTATCTCAGAGAAACTGTTCCTGATTCACTGAAAAGTATTGCAAATCCCTCTCCAATTCAAGAGTGATAGGATATCAGTTTTGTCAGGATTGATTTGTAAGCCTCTAATTTAATATTAGTACCTGGTAATTAATAGTAATTTAATGAAATGGTGGCCTGAAATTTATAATTTATGGTCACCATTATATTGTTTGAAATTATATTTATTAATTATTTGATAATTGAAAGAATAAGTGGGTAAGTCAATTTGGTTATCAGTGCACCTTTTTCCCAGGCGGGCAGAGAATTATACAACAGCCCTAAATCGTTCTGGTTTTCTGTCGTCACAAACTGGCTGAGATGGTTGAAATTTTTAATCCTAACTCTGTATCAGACTGATAAATAGAAAATATTAATATAAAGTTAAAGTAATCCCAGCCGTAGCTGACTGGGATTAGAGTTTTATCTATACCCGTCATCTTTCAAGTTGCCTCTTTGTTGGCTGCACTCGCTCACCCCGGTCACATAGTTATCTATGCTCCCGGGGATTCACTCCCTTGCCGCCGCGATGCATCTTGAAATCCATAGGATATAGACTTACTAGCCATTAGTAGATATTTTAGTTAACGGACATTGTGACATTTTTTGAATTACAGAATGAACTGTACCAGCAGGTAATAATGTCTCCTTTATTGTATTCCCATCATCAATACTCCAAATTAGGCGATCATTTTGGCTTGTTTTCATAAAGTAAATATAATAGCCATTATCCCCCATTGCAGTACAAGTCATATCAAACAAGCCATCAATAAGATCTTCTCCTTCTCCTGTAAAATAACTTTCTGCATTTCTGTATAAGGTAATAGGATCAAAGGGAATATCATTACATGGCAACTCATCTATTTTCATATTTGAGTAAAAGCCAATTGTTGTTCTTAATTCAAAAACATCAACGATGTCAAATAATTTATTCCCTTCTAAGTAGAAAAAAAATACTCCATTTTTCCAAAAGTTATCTGGAGAGTTCCATGACTCAACAATGTCAAATTGAAGAGAAAAGTAAAATGGATCACCATAAATCATTTTAGTTTCACTCCTAGTTTTTTCTGAATATCACTTGGCACCTGTTTGCTTGTTAAGGCATTGTTAATATCTCCGGTGCTGCCATTCCAATGATATTCTCCGTTAGTTCCTTCGAATCGGTGAACGTTACCGTTCTTGTCTACTGAGAATCGAACCTCTTTATTGTTATAGTTTTTTGAGCTTGGTATAGAGTTTTCAAAAAGAATTAGAGAATCTCTTGGTTCTATTCCTGCATTTTTGCGATTTCCATCACCTCCGGGAGTATGTTTAGGATTTGATTTGTAAATTAACCCATTAGAAGCGGTTATGGGTTCCGGTACTGGTATTGCGCTTCCTCGGTGTTTCCCAACAATCGAAGCAACGGAAACTTTGCTGCCGATAGCACCACCAATACCGGCAGATTCTACCGCCTCTTTGGCTATTAGTGCACCTTTTTCCCAAGCAGGCAGCGAGTTATACAACAGCCCTAAATCGTTCTGGTTTTCTGTCGTCACAAACTGGCTGAGACGATGAGTATCTTCAGCCGATAAGCCAAACATCCATCTCAGACCATTGATGGCATCTGCTGTTTTTATTCCTCCTTCCATTTCGGCCTGATAGGTCAGTGTGCATAACCCACCATTCCCGGCACAATGAGATAACATGTCTGCCCGTTGTGCAGCGCTCAGTTTGTTGTATTTGTTCCAGATTGCTTCGGTAGGCGTTCCTTGCTCATTGGCTTCCTGGAGCTCTCTGGCCAGATTGTAGGCATTCATGGAGTTCAGGTGGTTAAAGAGAATAACAATTTCCCCAGCATTAGCCCCACTGTTAGCGCCTTTGGCGCTGTTGGTCGCAATGGCACCTGCGACGCTGCCGATGATTTTGCCACCCGCCTGAATTTTCATTGGATCATTGAATGTTTTATCCAATGTTATCGCGGCCAGTTCTGCGGCTAATGCTCCAGCCGCCGCCCCTTTGGCATCACCGCCGCCAATTTCCGCAGCAAGGGCAGAAACCGCCGCATGGCTGATAGCTTTTCCGGGTAAATCTAACACCTGACCGTTAGCCCCAATCAACCCGGCACCTTCGGCGTTAATCTGGCTGCCAATATTGGCAAATAATGCGGTAGTAAAATTGTCCTTAAAACTACCGCCATTGATGGCTGTACCCAGGCTGGAACTGATAATGGATTGACCTGCGATCCGTTGAGCCACTTTGCTCCAGTCGCCGTTGCTCAGTTTAGGTAATGTCACTTTTGCCGGGTCAATTTGAGCGCCATTGGCGGCTTTATCCCATCCCATGGCGTTATCAAAACCCGCCAGTGCGCCACCAATTGCCATTGATGTGACAGTTGATTTAACGGTATCGCTGTTTCCCATATCCTTAAGGGTTTTCGATAGGTTTCCTTCATTATTAATAAGCTTAACCGCTGCCGTAGCAGCTAGAGATGAGATACCCGCAGAAACTGCGCCGTATGTGGCGGTACTCACTGTTGCCGCAGTTGCAGCACTGGCTCCGGCTGCGGTAGCGGCACCACTGGCTGCACCCGCGGCACTATTGGCAGCAGCTACAGTTACCCCGGCCCCGGCTGTGACTACAGCAACGGAGATAGCAATAACCGCAGAAACGACAGGATTTAAATGCTGGCTCTTATGATCCCAATTCTCATAAGCATCCTGAACTTCATTCCAGTTGACATCTTGACGTTGGCTTAACTCTTTTAACCAGGCTGTTTCAGAAGTGTTGCCAAGAGCAGCCAATACCGCCTGTAAGGATTGTCCTTTCTGTGTTTTGATATCAGCACTGATCCCATTTGCGGCCTCAATCGTTAATTTTCCACCAATGTGAACTGAAGGCAGCACCCATGTTTCTGCACGATGACCACTATCTCTGTTCTTAATGAAAAATCCTTTAGACTGGCTAATGGTCTGTTCAAAAGAACTGTCTTTAACTGCTTTAAAGTTTATTTTTCCATGTGTACTGGTCAGTCTGGCATTTTTATTTGTTTCAATTTTGCTGGCTTCATATGTACTGTCATCTCGGCTGAGTAAATTAATATCTCCATCAGCAATAAATTCAGTCACTTTATTGGTGACTGAATGATGGGTGGTAGTTGAAGTCTTCTTTTTACCATACCACTTACGTTTAGTACTGGAGGTTGTATATTCAGTCACATCTTCCTGTGCTTGTGCATAAAGATAACCCCCTTTAGCAGCAATATCTATTACACCTTTAGCTAAAAGCTTAGTTGCTTGAAATAAAAGACCTTCTCCGGTAAAAATGGTTAAATTATTACTGCTGGTTAATTTGGCTTCTTTATGGGTAATAGATGATCTGGAATTTGTGTTTTCAGTATCTACTGCGGATTTAAGGTATGTATACCCACCAGAAGTGAGGGTCATATCACTTTTAGAAATTAAACTTGAACCTTCTAACTTTATATTATCATTAGCTATTAAAGTTAATTTATTACCTGCATTAACAGAAGTAATGTGGCTTACTCTTCCTTCTCTCATCAGAAGACCGTCTACATTACCATAAGCAACAGATAAATTGAGATCTCCACCAGAATTCATCAATATGTTTTCTGTTGCATTCAATGCAGAGTTGGTTACATTCAAATCTTTCCCCGTCGATATAGAGATACTATTAGCTGTAATAGGAATTCCCCATAATGTAGAATTTTGAGAAGAGTTTATTATAACGTCTTTTCCTGCGATGAGTTTTACACCACTAATATCCAGATTTATACCACCATTAATGGATATGGACTCGGATGAGTCTAGAGTGGTTTCACTTCTGCTTATTTTAATATCTCTGACCGCAGTTAAAGTCGTATTTTTGTTTTTTGTTAAATAATTGATAAAATTTAAATCTAAGTTTGTTCCTGAATAAAATGTTAAATCTCCTGATGAGTTTATTATATTACTTCGATCATCAATATCAGGCCCGATACTAAATCTTGTAGATTTATAAGCGGATATTCCTGAATTTTTGCTTATTAATGAAACATTATGTCCTTTTAATACCGTTGATAAAATATTAATGGCATCTGGAAATAATAATTTACCCCAAAATTCATACGGTGCTTTATAATAGGTTGAAAGTATAGATAAATCACCTGATTTAGATATGATTTTAGAATCGGTAAGATCGACAACGTTAGCATCTGATGAGATAATGTTGATATCTTTTTCAGCATTTAATCGTGCTGATTTTAATGTAAATCCATTTGCATTTAATATAAGATTATTTTTAACTTTGATATCATCAGTTTCTGCATTTAATAGATTTAATGTTTTTTCTTTCCAGCCAGGTGTAATCGGCGTATTCAACTTGTTTTCATTAATAAGTTCCTTATTTGACGTAATTTTAACCTCGCCAAGAAAATCAATAACTAAATTCCTTCCAGAAGATAGCATTGTCTTATTTGTGAATGAGTCAATTTTTGTTTCATTAGAAGGATTATTTCGAAGAAGATTCCAATCTTGCTGTTTTATATCTGTGTTATTTCTATCTAATACATGTATACCCGTCATCTTTCAAGTTGCTTCTTTGTTGGCTGCACTCGCTCACCCCGGTCACATAGTTATCTATGCTCCCGGGGATTCGTTCCCTTGCCGCCGCGATGCATCTTGAAATCCATTGGGTATATTTCTCTGTCGTTTTCCTGCCTATTTCTGTATTTATAGTATGGATTATTAAATACAGGATGTGAACTATTTATTATAAAATGTGGATAGGTATTTCCATTATCATTATATAGATTTTCAGTATTTATAAATTTAGTGCTTGTAAAATGACTTCCGGTCAAAAATACATCGCCTTTTCCATGTATTTCACTGTTTATATTTAATAAATTATCACTATTTATATATAAATTTCCTCCAGATGAAATTAAACTGCTATCATAATTTTCTATAAAGAACCAATTTCTCATGTCACTGAGATCATCAATATTACTAAAGTCAAGAAAATCGTTTTTTTCAGGTTTAATATTAGAAAGGAGATAAAGATCTCTTATATTGAGCATCTTATGAGATCTGGCAACTAAATCGCCTTTATTCGTCTTTATAGTGGCAGATCTATTTTCAATAAGATGACTTTTATCTCCTTGTGCATTTTTCTGTATCCACATATTATTATTGGCTTGCAGCAAGGCTTTATTA
>NZ_JAJAFZ010000209.1:0-786 GCF_025384895.1 Photorhabdus kayaii | reverse complement strand
ACTGGTAGTAACGCTGATCGTCGTAAAACTCCACCACCTCAATTTTCAGCCGGTCGTCCGCGGTCAGTTTGTACCAGATCCCCACTTCCGCCAGCAGACGTTGCACAAAACGCAAGTCATCTTCGTCGTATTGCATCACCTGCTCCCGCTTCGGGTAGGTGTACGCCAGGGTGAATAAGAAATCCTGGCCGCGAAAACCGTGACGTTCACGCAGGATTTTTTCCACGATTTCCGGCACCGACATCTGCTGATAAATCGCGGTCTGGTGGCTTCTCGACAACAGGGCCAACCGCGGCTCCAGGGTCACGGCGTAATGGCTTTCATCCCGCGAGGTGGACAGCAGCTTAAATTCGCTGATCACGCCGTATAGCGTACGCAAGGGCGCCGGGGGCACGATTGGCATGCCCCGCCTCCCCGGATTAATCGCGGGCGACGTCAGGGTAAACGCGGCGTCCCGCATCAGCATCCGCGCCGGCTCGATATCCTTCACCGGGCTGGTGAATTCAATGGCGTAACGAAAAGGCCGGCTTAAGGCTTCCTGCCCGCTAAAAGCCACCACATCCAGCGGCGCGGTATTTTTCCACACGTTCAGTACGTAGCGGCTGTGATCAAAGATGATCGCCGGGGTGGCGTTGTTCATGACGGGCGCTCCGTTGGCTCTGTTTCAGTGAATGTCAGGGTGATCTCGCCGGTTTCATCGGCGCCCAATATCACCCCGCCCGGTTTATCGTGATGGGCCAGACGTTCCAGCAGCGCCTGCGATAACCCCGGCAAAATTTGTTGGTT
>NZ_JAJAFZ010000208.1:0-798 GCF_025384895.1 Photorhabdus kayaii | reverse complement strand
TTTGTATTTTCCTGGTTTGACATCTTTATAACCTTGAGCGCTCAAAACTTTAGCAACATCTTGTGATATCGCCGCCATATCATTACGAATTTGCTCTAAATCACTCTCAGATGATACCAGTTTCATATAATTAGTCGATGGCATGATATCCATGATACTACCAGCCGCTTTCAAGTATCGACGTATTGTAAGTGACACGTTTTCACCCCTATTACCATTTTTTGTAACAATAACTTGTTACTAGTTAGCGTACATCAACTTGTTACTAATTATTAGTGTACATCGTTGTGATGGCAGATCAACACTAAGTTATGAGATTTACTACACCATAAATATAAAATCCTAAGCAAACTAGGGCACTAGATACTTACCTTGAGCGCCCTCAGATGCTCTTGTTGGGTTATGCTGCCAGTCTATGCAGTTCTTCAAGCAATGGTCGTTTGCTGTTCATTAAGTAACGCAACCCGAAGTGGCTTACCTCCAGACTTGCGGATTTCAAATCCGATAGTTCCAAACTCCTCAAGATCAGCTTTGTTCCTATCAACCAGCTTAATTATGGTGTCATGCTCACGTTCAACACCATCAGAAATGGCTACAGTATTGGTTACAAGGTCAAATTTTTTAATTTCTACTAATTGCATGGTGTATTACCTGTTCAAAAATGAACCTTAGTCACACAGGAATACCAGCCCTTGAAGGTACACTAACCACTGGCACCCTCTAAGGCTCATTTGTGAATAGATTCAAGGTTTATAATTGCACGTGTGAAGTGCCAGAAAGAAAAAACCCCGGCTGATG
>NZ_JAJAFZ010000207.1:0-799 GCF_025384895.1 Photorhabdus kayaii | reverse complement strand
ACCCTGCCCCGACCTGTACCCGACTGAATATCCTCTGACCCCGACCGGAACGCATCGCCTGTCGTTTCTGACAGAGATTCAGTCATCTCCAGTAATCCGCACAGATGCGGTTGCCCGGTATCTTCACCATCCCACAGCAGCGTATATTCATAGGTCAGCCCGCGGCGATGCAGCAACAGGTATTCCATTTCCAGCAACCGCGCCAGATGCACTTTCAGTTGCGTATCGCCCCAGTGCAGAGCGGTCCGAATATCCCGCCGGGTAAAATGCAGTTCATCGACCCTGACTGCCTGTTGTCCGGCGGTTTCCCGTACCCAGTCCTGTATCAGCAGCAACAGCTTGCGCGTCTGCGGCGGCATTTCATCCAGCGTGCGTCCCAGCACCTCATGCGCCAGCCGGTTGGCGAGGGCAATATCGTCTTGGGTGACTTCGATATATTCGATGACCTGTCCGCGGTGGGTCGTTTTCTTCACTTCACGTTGATACTGGTGCAGCAGGGCAATGGCCTGTATCAGCGTCAGGTATTTCATGTGGTCGCGCCGCATCCGGGTTTTGTCTGACAGGAACGTCAGTTGATGGGCGTAAGGATTGACTACTTTCAGCGGCCTTAACAGGCGCTGGGCGTTCTGGTGTAACTGCGTCAGATAGCCTTTTTCCGAGTCAGCCAGCAACCCGGCCAGCGTCTGGCGGTGCCGCTGCATGGCGTGGATGGCCTGCGTCTGCTCGCGCGATTCGTTGACCGTCAACACCAGACAGCGGTTCAGCAGCTCTTCATCCACATCAATGGCCGTCGTCGTTA
>NZ_JAJAFZ010000206.1:0-840 GCF_025384895.1 Photorhabdus kayaii | reverse complement strand
CCGTGCCGGAACAGATGACAGCCGCCGGGTTTGTCGATGTCGGCGCGATGAAGGGCGTTGCGTACTATCTGGGTCATCGTGCCCTCAGCGAGCGCTTTGCCTCGCTGTGACACGAACAGATACCCCGGATCGGGTCCCCATATCAGGCGCGGGCGGACATCATTGAGGTAACGTTGCAGCCAGTGCTGTGCCGATTCGCCGAACGGCACCACCCGGTCTTTGCGCCCTTTGCCCTGCCGGACAAACAGCATGCCGCGTTCAAAGTCCACATCACTGACCTGCAACCGCTGGACTTCTGAACGCCGGATGCCGCTGCTCCACAGCGTTTCCATCACGGCGCGGTCACGCACGCTCAGCGGGTTATTATCGTCGGTCAGGCTCAGGACGTGACGGGTTTCCTGCTCACTGAGCATGCCCCACGGTAAACGCCGTTCCGGGCGCGGCAACTCCAGTTCCCGCGCCGGGTTATACAGCAGGTGTTGCCGCTTCGTCAGCCAGCTAAACAGGTTACGCACACTGGTCAGCTTTTTCACGAGCGTGCTGGCCGTGAGGGGGCGACCGTGACGATTTTTCTGCGTAGCCAGTCCCCGCTGCCAGCTTTCCAGCTGGGCGAAGCTCACCTGCTGCGCAGTGGTGAGCCCCCGTTCGTCACACCAGCGGACGAACTCCATCAGGTTACTCCGGTAATGCGCCCGGGTTTCCCGCGTATAGCGCAGAGCGTCGAGGTGTTCAAGGAAGTGCTGGATGTGTTGTCTGAGTGTCGTTGATGCCATGAGAAGCTCCTGTCTGTGTGATAAGGAATGGGATTACGATGTGTTGATTTACGCTTCACGGAACTGT
>NZ_JAJAFZ010000205.1:0-872 GCF_025384895.1 Photorhabdus kayaii | reverse complement strand
TGTGCACACGCTACCGCCATACCCTGACGCCCTTATCCGGTCTGCACATTGAGCAGTATAGCGGCGGTGTTAGCTGCCGTTAACCCCTTGTGTGTATTTGCTGACGTGCTTGTACACCGCCTTTCAACCTGCCAGAACCGGGTTTTATCGATAACCCGTGGCGGCGGGGCAGCTTGCCTGCGCCGCTGACGCGGGTTGGCCGGGCGCGGGCTGGCGAAGCCCGCTTATCGACGGATTTCAGCGGGGAGCCCCCGCTCGCGGGGGCGGACGGGGCGGAGATGGCGAGTACGGAGACGAGCAAGGAGCCCGCGACTGCGAGCCGGACGCAGCCAGTGCAGCAGGGTTGGGCGGGGGTAATAAACCGCGGCCAGCTTGCTGGCCTGCTTTCAGGGCTGTTGACCTTGACGGACTGACCGGCAGCGGCTTAAGGCGGATGTTGACACCGGAGCCGCCAGGGACGGCGGCGACTGCGGCGGCCGGTTTTGGCACCGCGACTGACAGCAGCGGGCGCAGCCCGGTGCGCCTCTGGGGCTGAGAAGCCCCACCCGGCGGCCAGCCGCGCACCGGGGCCAAGGTAACCGCGCAGCGCCCTTGGGTGGGCGGCGCCGACATAATGTGCCGTTGCGCGTTGGCGGGCTGTTCAGGCCCGCTTTCGCGTAATGCCACATTATGTTCATTGGGGGCTGACCGGCAACGGTGCTGACAGAGGACGCGACGGCTTAGCGCCGGGCGGCCACCATTTACCGCCGGACACGCCGAAGGCAGGGAGGCAGTCTGTGCGCAGGGACGCGCACAGTCTGCCTTTCACCTTTCCCACGAGACTGACAGAGGGCCGGCTAACATTAAGATTGTCCGGCAACACAGGGCGTTCA
>NZ_JAJAFZ010000204.1:0-892 GCF_025384895.1 Photorhabdus kayaii | reverse complement strand
AATTTACTTGAGATGCTGCCGGAGTTGTCAGTGCCGGTATTGGTGTTGGATGAAACGAAAGTGCAGTCAATGTTGGCAACACAATCGATGCACAATCCCTCAGCGGAGATTCTAGGGCTGAACCCAAGTCACTTGGCGTATGTAATTTACACCTCGGGTTCGACTGGCTTGCCTAAAGGAGTGATGGTTGAACATCGAAATGTTGCTCATTTAATTTATGCACAGTTACGTATGACAGGCTTGACTCACAGTGATCGGGTGCTGCAGTTCGCTTCATTCGGGTTTGATGCCTCTATTGGGGAAATATTCCCGACATTCGCGGCAGGAGCCCTATTGGTGTTACGTCCAGAATACTTGATGGTACCAGATGCGGCATTTATTGCTTTCTTACAACACCACAATATTACAGTAGTCGATTTACCTACAGCTTTCTGGCATCAGTGGGTGCGAGAAATCAGCTTGGGTCGTTGTTTATTAAATTCTAGTTTACGTTCAGTTACGGTTGGAGGGGAGAAAGCCGAGTACCATCAATTGATGCAATGGTTAGCGAGTCCGAGCACTAAGGAATGTCGTTGGCTCAATACTTATGGCCCAACCGAGACAACGGTGCATGTACTCACAATCGCCTTTGATCAGGATACTTCTTTTACACAAAGAGAAGTACCAATAGGCTCCCCTATTGCTAACACACAAATTTATATTCTGGACAGTTATAATCAGCCGGTACCGATTGGGGTGGCCGGTGAGCTCCATATCGGTGGGGCTGGGGTAGCGCGTGGCTATTTAAACCGCCCGGAATTGACGGCGGAGCGCTTTATTGCCGATCCGTTTAGCGATGAACCAGCGGCCCGGCTCTATAAGACCAGCGATCTGGGCCGCTGGTTGCCGGATG
>NZ_JAJAFZ010000203.1:0-927 GCF_025384895.1 Photorhabdus kayaii | reverse complement strand
CGCCGCATAAACCATGAGACAACATGTCATCACCATTAACAGCGCTTCTATCCGCTCCGGTTTTTTCAGGAAAATGGCAGACGTCAGGAATTCCGGACTTTTCAGGAAGCGAAAACCCCGCTCTACCTTTTGTTGTGCCTTATAATTAGCCAGTAACGCCGCCATATCAAGCTGTCCTTCATCCCGTTCATTGGTCGCTAAAATAAACCTCCCGACCCGCAATCTGGCCTGCTTCACATTGTCTAACCGGGTATAAGCCTGACCGGCTAATTGATAATGAACCGATTTGGGGTGTTGATGCTTGCCGGGTTTCCCGCGCCCCGCATAGACGGTAATCGCCTGAATTTCCGGCGAGGCGATGCCGATAAACTGGCATTGAGACTCAAAATCATGCAGTGCCTGTAAGGCATCCTCCCGGCAGGCAAAGGGCTTTTTGCCCAGTTTGTCGAACTGTTTAGACTCGTTTTCTGTTTCCCTGAGTGTGTTTTTCCGGAAAGTCTGGTTTTCACGTTTTTCTGCCGCCGTACTGTTCACCAGTAACCAACGCTGAGGAACGCCGCCATACGATGACGTCACCCAGCAGCCTGAATAGCCCTCACTGATGGGGCTGAATTGCTCCGCTGTCACGTTCAGGAGAGACTGTTTAGCTTCCTTGATCGTCAGGGGAACACGCGTAATAAATCGTTGTTTTTGCTGATGAAGCGAAGCGATCGCGGCTTCAGTATAAAGGGCGGCATCGGCCACAAAGTCGCGGCTGTTTTGTGCCGCTTTCAGACATTGAATATGGGTTTTGATCGTCTGGGCAAAGGCTTTGGCATCATTCGTATTCCCGCTCATAGCCTGCATGTAGACAGGGATACCTGCCTGATTTTCGCAAATCAGTTCAAGGACAACCTGGTTCAGTTCGGGCCGGTGATCCCGGCTATA
>NZ_JAJAFZ010000202.1:0-933 GCF_025384895.1 Photorhabdus kayaii | reverse complement strand
ATCGTCCGTTCAATCAACTCGCTTAGCCGACGGGTATTTCAACGCGAGTCACGCAGTGTGCGCCAGCACATGAGTCACGCAGCGTCTGGAAGACCCAAGGATAAGTAGAGTTGGTAGGCCTGAGTGGACTTGAACCACCGACCTCACCCTTATCAGGGGTGCGCTCTAACCACCTGAGCTACAAGCCTATTACGATAACGCTATTCTCTTCTTTCATCAGACAATCTGTGTGAGCACTGCACTTAACCTATCTCAGGTAAGGAGGTGATCCAACCGCAGGTTCCCCTACGGTTACCTTGTTACGACTTCACCCCAGTCATGAACCACAAAGTGGTCAGCGCCCCCCTTTCGGTTAAGCTACCGACTTCTTTTGCAACCCACTCCCATGGTGTGACGGGCGGTGTGTACAAGGCCCGGGAACGTATTCACCGTAGCATGCTGATCTACGATTACTAGCGATTCCGACTTCATGGAGTCGAGTTGCAGACTCCAATCCGGACTACGACAGACTTTGTGTGTTCCGCTTGCTCTCGCGAGGTCGCTTCACTTTGTATCCGCCATTGTAGCACGTGTGTAGCCCTACTCGTAAGGGCCATGATGACTTGACGTCATCCCCACCTTCCTCCGGTTTATCACCGGCAGTCTCCTTTGAGTTCCCGCCTTCACGCGCTGGCAACAAAGGATAAGGGTTGCGCTCGTTGCGGGACTTAACCCAACATTTCACAACACGAGCTGACGACAGCCATGCAGCACCTGTCTCTCAGGTCCCGAAGGCACTTCGCTGTCTCCAGCAAATTCTGAGGATGTCAAGAGTAGGTAAGGTTCTTCGCGTTGCATCGAATTAAACCACATGCTCCACCGCTTGTGCGGGCCCCCGTCAATTCATTTGAGTTTTAACCTTGCGGCCGTACTCCCCAGGCGGTCGATTTAACG
>NZ_JAJAFZ010000201.1:0-941 GCF_025384895.1 Photorhabdus kayaii | reverse complement strand
GCGGCCGTGGGCATAATCGAGCAGCTGGCCGTCGAGATTGAGCAGGCTGCGGCGTTTATTGCCGGTCAGGCTGAGGGGCTCAATGGCGAACTGGGCGCCCAGACCGTTTTGCGGCGAGAAGAAGGTGTCGCGGATACGGTCGGCCCGTTTCAGCTGTTCCAGCACATCCGGGCGGATAAGTTGCTGGCCGTCCGCGCTGTGGGTCAGGTTGTTTTCCACAAACGGTTTCAGGTTCTGCTGATAGAAGGCATCGAGCGTGCCGCCGGGCCGGAAGAACCGCTCGAACTCACTGAGCGGCACATCCTGAGCAGCTGCCGGGTTGAAGGGATAGCGTCCGGCCAGGTAGGTCTGGTACTGTCTGACGACGGTGTCGTGCCATTCGATTTCCAGCGAGCGGATGGCTTCCCGCATCACCACCCGCCAGGCCTGTTCGGCCAGCTCGCCGACCCAGCGGTTGAGCGGCGCCGGCAGGTTTTTTGCCAGCTGCCGCGCTTCGAAAATCGGGTCGCCGTTATGCTGTTCCAGCCGCTGCTGAACGGCGCTTAGGGCGGCTTTCCCCGGGACCGGGGCATTCTGAATCGCCAGCAGGTAACGGTGCAGCGCCACCAGTTTCTGGTAAACCCCCTGTAAGGTGCTGTTTTTATCGCCGTGCTCCACCAGCACCGCGGTTTCCGGCGCGAATTCCCGGTTGATGCGCGCTCGCAGACGGTAATCCGGGGTATCGCGTAACGCCTGCTGGGCTTTGGCCGGCAGCGTCTCGTCAATCCCCGGCAGGCGGGTGTTGTCGCTCAGGATTTGCAGGGCGCGGCTGATGGGCTGCTCGCCGCTGATGACCTGTTCAATGGCGCTGATGGCCTGCGGGATATCGGTAAAGTCACGAATATCCAGGTTGTTCATCGCCGCGCGCCAGGTGGCGGTGTAGTCCCCCAGGTACTGCTCGG
>NZ_JAJAFZ010000200.1:0-945 GCF_025384895.1 Photorhabdus kayaii | reverse complement strand
CCGAAGGTGTTTTGGCGCTCAGAAGACAGCGGGCAGAAGCCGGGTGTCAGAAGAGAGTAGAGAGACGATTTTCAGCTTGTTGAACAGATTGATTCGGGTGGTTGCGGAAGAAGAGACGCGCCGCCTGGAATAAACCGAATATGCCTGGCGGCGATAGCGCGGCGGTCCCACCTGACCCCATGCCGAACTCAGCAGTGAAACGCCGTAGCGCCGATGGTAGTGTGGGGTCTCCCCATGTGAGAGTAGGGAACTGCCAGGCTTTAAATACCGTAGAAACCCCCAGCGAGCGCTGGGGGTTTTTGCGTTTTTAAGGGATATCCTATGGATTTCAAGATGCATCGCGACGGTAAGGGAGCGAATCCGCGGGGGCATAGCGAACGATGTGACCGGGATGAGTGCGTGCCGCCAACAAAGAGGCAACTTGAAAGATAACGGGTATATTAAGTTTTTATTATCATCGATCACCGTTAGCTCTTTCTGTGATTTGAAACAATTGCTTAATGGTGAACGGCAGTTTTCTGGAGATTTATGATAAATACCTAGCCAATCACTGATAAGGTAATAATTATCTGAAGTTGAGAAAGGGGTGTTTATTATACCAGATAAATAAGGGGATATTATAAGCCTTTTTTCGAGGATGACTAACTCCGTGGTTATAACGGATGTCACTGTTTTTATCTAAACGTTGTAATCCATGATCTGAAAAATAGAGAATAAATGCTTTATAATCTTTGATTTTATTAATAATTTTCTCTATTAGCTGATCTGTATAAACTATTGAGCTGTCATAGCAATTATCATCTTCGTTCGATGAGAAAGACATCAGTTTATTTTCGGGAAATTGGTTACAGGATGGCTCATGATTGCCATAGATATGCATAATAATAAATTTCTTACCTTTCTATTTGAGTAATCGGCCATTTATTTCTCATACAGATTAATAAT
>NZ_JAJAFZ010000020.1:0-67742 GCF_025384895.1 Photorhabdus kayaii | reverse complement strand
AACCGGGGAGTAATCCCCGGTTGGCTTCCCACTTCTCAGGCCGCCACCGTCTTTATGACGGATTTACGCTGGCCTCCGTGGGCAGAAACGACGAGTCCCGCCGCTGCGGCTTTGTATTCCAGTTTCATGAGGAAGCTATTCCAGCTCGCATCCCCGATAGCGCGGGCAAGCTGGTGATCCTTCATTATGTTGGCCGATTTCAGCGTCTCATTAATTTGAAATATTAGCTTACCTGCCCGCTGTTATTACCAAATTAAGTTACTCGTTCACGTAATAATAGTCATAAAGATGTATATCCCCGCTAAATCCCTCTGCCTAAATCTCATTATTACCACTCTTGTGATCTATCTGTGGAAAATAATCTAAAAACCACTACCAACAATCAGGTGTAGCATTAACCTAAGGTTATCAGCCGATAACTTTTTTCTATTAGATTTTTACTTAAATAATGTCTAATATTATTCATGTCAGTAAAAATTCAGTTTAACCCGCAAGGGATAGGTTTTATGGCATAGGTTCCCCTGTGGGTAAAAGGTAAATCCAATATATACCCTATGGATTTCAAGATGCATCGCTATTCTGCACGCTACCATCTGAGTTTTTGGGATACAAATAGCCAAGGTTACATTGGCCGAGATGGTTTTCCATTCCGGTTTCAACTCAATAAATAATAGTCATATTGAATTATCTCATGTGTATCAGCCAGCAATGGCTGATAAATCTAGCGGCGATAGTAATAGCAGAAAATGGTAGGCAAATATACCTAAAGGCTCGGAAAGCAACATAAAGTAATGCGGACAGTCAGTGCAAAGTGGTATTTGACTTGGGTTTCCTCCGATCAAGAGGAAGTGAATAAGAGCCGGAGTCCAGAGGCTAATTGAACAAAACCTGTCATTAAGACAGATAACGTGTAGTGACGACCTGCACGGGTACCCGATGCAGAAAATAATAACCGGAAAAAGGGGAATCTCTGAAAGGTCGATGTCATTTGACCGGGACGGGATTACAGCAATAAATGAAAATTTCTCACGTAACAACTGGGGAACTATCCCCATCTGAATATCCCATGAATGCGGATAACACATTCATCAACAGAATGAAGCAGGATATTGGCCGGATAACGGCACATTACCGCCAGTGGCCGGTATGGATGATGTGCGTGTCTGTAGGGGCGCTCTTTTCCACCTCGGTATTTGCCGCTGCTACACCCAATTGGAACCCAAGCTGGGCAATCAAAGCTCTCGGGAAACCGGTGATAAATGGGAAAGACAACAACGGTAAGCCAATTCGTTACCCAGAAGTGGGTACCAGTACCTTATTGAATGTCTTTCCGATAGTAAAAAATCATAATTTTCCAAAACCGATAGGAAAAGAGATGATGCTAAAAGACGGCATGTTCTGGGTTAGAGCACAATACAGAATCTTCAAGGTGCCACATGTGGTTACAGGTAAGTATACCTGTAAGATGGTTGCCAAACGTAAAGATAGATCTCCAGGGGAAGCCACAGTGACCCTCTATACGGATGCTATCGTTGTCAATCCAGACATCTACTGGTTCAAGGGAGACAAAAACGTTATGGAATCTAACGTGAACGACCTGACTTACACAGTAAACTGCCTAGGGACCGGATTTTCATGGGAGCGTAAACCCGAAGAGAAATTTGAATTGGAAAGTAAGTGGGAAAACGGGGTACCGTCAATTGAAATGCAAGACACCTGCAATTGGATTCATAATGTTGCTTTCTGGACACCACCAGACAACAATCCGAATAATAGGTTTAAAGACCCAGCCATCCAGAAACCTACTAGTACGGGAAATACGGGCAGTACGGGCAGTACGGGCAGTACGGGCAGTGCTAACCTAGCGAAGCCAGATCCCTGTGATAACCCAGATAATCTATCCGGGGTGAGAAGGGCAGATAGCCGCAATAAATAAAAATCGTTAATAGAACAACCGGGGAGTAATCCCCGGTTGAGCACTCGAAGTACATTGGAAATAGATAACCCGTTTCCATAACGGTCAGTTTTTACGTAAACCATTTAAATATTACCATTCGAACATTAATTCCTCCAGACCTGCCTCATTCACGCTTAACCCTATTATTTATTTACTCGTTCGCGTTACTCTTTCAATACTTTCATTCGTATGATATCTCAATGTATGTGATATTTTCTTTACCGGAACACATCCGCCAAATTATCAACCAATCACTTTTTTCTACTATCTTTCTATGCAAATAACAGGTAATGTTATTCAGTGACAATATAAATCCGGTTTAACTCACAAGAGTAAGTTTTACCTTATCGGTAGAAATACCGCCAGTAAAAACTGACGGCAGTAAGAGCTAAAATCCAATGAGGTAACGTGTAGTGACAGCTTGCACGGGTACCCGGATACAGAAAATAATAATCGGAAAAAGGAGAATCTCTGAAAGGTCGATATAATTTAACCGGGAGGGGATTACAGCAATAAATGAAAACTTCTAAAGAATATTATGTTCATACGTATACACAACCTAGTAAACCTCAAATCACGAGTAATCCTCAAATCATAGACTGGGTTCCTGAAAAAGCCATTTTAGCTCTCGGAAACCCGAAGATATATGGAAAAGAGAATAACGATAAATTGGTTCGTTATCCAGAAAGTGGGACGAGTACCTTAGTCTTTCCTAAAGGTGATCCACATTTCGATTTTCCAGGGACACGTTTACCTGATACCGCAGTGTTAAAAGATATGATGTTCTGGATTAAAACGAAAAACCGAATCTTCATTGTTCCACATGTTGTTACAGGAAAGTACACTTGTGAGATAATAGCCTCCCGCAAAGATGGCCTGCCAGGAGAGGCCACCATAACACTTTATACGGATGCAATCGTTGAAAATAATGAGCCCCAATGGTTCAAAGGGGACAGTAACGTAATGGAGTCTAAGCTACTCGATCTGTGTTACGAAGTATCTTGCGAAGGAACAGGTTTTTCATGGCAGCGAAAACCTGAAGAGCAAGTTCAATTCGAAAATAACTGGGAAAATGGGGTGCCGTTAATTATAATGCAAGACAGCCAAGATATGCAAAATGTGATCTATAGCCTTGTGCTCTGGTCTGCACCCGTTGATTTAAATCCCAATTTTAAAGATCCTGCCAGCCTTTTACCCAATGAATAAAATAATAACCAGCAGAAACTAAGAGTAAAGGTCATTTATCTGGGATGAAGCGATAGCAACACAATGAAAATCTTTAACCAGACAACCGGGGAACAATCCCCGGTTGAATATCCAATGAATACGGATAATATACTGAGTTATCATTCACCTTGTTTTTTATCAACCTGAAATATCACAATATTCAATTCCAGTTATTATACTGATTTTCCAATAAAAATTAAAAAGCGATAACTTCTCACTTCAAATGATAAGTAAATAACCAATTACTGTAACTGTTAATATTTACACTAACCATTTAATATCATGACGTCGGGTTTAACTCTTCTGAGTCACATCATTCACGTTCAATCACATTATTCGTTTACTTTTTCATGTTATCCTTTCAATACTTTCATTCGTATAACACCTCAATTTATGTGATATTTTCTTTACTGGAATACATCCACAAAATTATAAACTGATCGTGTTTTTCTATTATCTTTTTATTCAAATAACAGGTAATGTTACCCCGTGGCAATATAAATCTAGCTTAACTCGCGATAAACCGATTTTATCTTATAGGTAAAAGCAAACCCAATATTAACCTTATTTAGGAGAGCCAATATGAACCCAAATGACCATCTCTCATCAAACATGGCTACCGGTGATCGTTTTATCCAGCAAAACCTAAAATCAGGCAGAGAAAGTAACTCTGGTGGCAATACCTCCATCGTCTCTATTGAATTGGCAGACGATTCGTTTCCGGAAAATAACATTTCTATTAAATTGGAAACCGCCATGTTATTGCAAAATGGCAGAGTGATCACTTGGGGGGAAAAACGGTTTTATAAACAGGAAGTCCCGCCACCAATTGCCGAATTTGCCGAATTGCAAGGTATCGTCAGCCTAAGCGCAACACACTCTGCATTTGCAGGCTTGCAGGCAGATGGCCGCGTGTCTACCTGGGGTATATTCATCAATGGCCTACTCCCCTCAGAATCAGTGGATAAGATGAAGAATATTGTCAGCGTGAGTTCAATTCCAATAAGAGATGTTTTCACGGGCCTACGGGCGGACGGCAGCATAGTCTCTTGGGGAGCAGTGGATTTTTTAAACACGGCTCTGCCAAGAATGTGTGGATTATCGCTACACAATATCATCAGCCTAAGCACAACAGAGCAATCTTTTGCCGCCTTACGGGCAGATGGCAGCGTCGTCTCCTGGGGATTGGATTTTCTGCCAACCCCACCCGAAATTGCCGCATTAAAGGATATTGTCAGCCTACACTCAACAAATAATACTTTCGTGGCCCTACGAGCGAACGGCAGCGTTGTCTCTTGGGGTGTGGAAATTATCCCGCCAGAAATCGCCAAATTACAAGATATCGTTAGCATAACTACCAATTATGATTATGCCGCCGCCCTACGGGCAGACCACAGCGTCGTTTCCTGGGGGGGAATAGTGGTTCCACCCGAAATTGCCGCATTAAAGGATATTGTCAGTTTAAATGCCACACCGTATGCCTTTGCAGCCTTGCGAGCCGACCACAGCATCGTTGCCTGGGAAGATGATATGGGCAGTGGCCTAATCCCACCCCCCGAAATTGCCGCATTAAAAGATATCGTCAGCCTACACTCAACAACAGGTTCATTATCGCGATTTACAGGCTCATTTGCAGTCCTACGGGAAAACCGCAGTGTGGTTGCCTGGGGAAACATCGACACCGGTGGAACATTACCACTTAAGATTGCTCAACTGAACGATATCGTCAGCCTGAGTGCAACATGTAGTGCTTTCGCAGCTCTGCGGGCAGATGGCAGCGTCGTTGCCTGGGGACAACCAAGTCGCGGTGGTTATGTGCCACCGGAAATTGCCAAGTTGAAGGATATCGTTAGCCTGAGCGCATCAAACTCTGCATTTGCAGCCTTGCGAGCAGATGGCCGCAGGGCAGGTTGGGGAGGAGGAGATACCAAAGCACATGGTGAATACGATTAATCAGTAAATGTGTTTTTTAGCAGGAGAGACGCTGGCCTGAAAATTGAGTTAATCCTCATAATCTCTTCACCTGTTATGAGCGGGTTAACACACTGCGTTGACCGCCAGCAAATCAAATACCGCAATACAGGTGCTTACATCCTTTAAGCAGAAACCCAGTTTGACGGGGAAGAAATAGGTTTTGCGGCGCAGAATTCCTACAAATAAATCCGATACAGCCTTATCAGGAGAGCAATATGAATCAACATAACGAGTTCTCATTCAGCACAGAGACCAAAGACACTTTTCTCAAACAACGATCTGGAAGCAAAGCTATCAGCTATGATAGCAATGGCGTCATAGACTCTAATAACTCTGGAACCGCCATATTATTACAAAATGGTCATATCGTTGCCTGGGGGGATACGGACCACGGTGGCGAACTCCCACCTGAGATTGCTCAACTGAACGATATTGTCAGTTTAAGTGCAACATATGCTGCTTTCGCCGCCCTGCGAGCCGACCGCAGCGTCGTTGCTTGGGGGAGTGCGGGCTACGGTGGCAAAATCCCACCTGATATTGCTCAACTGAACGATATTGTCAGTTTAAGTTCAACATATGCTGCTTTCGCCGCCTTGCGAGCTGACCGCAGCGTCGTTACTTGGGGGAGTGCAGGCTACGGTGGCGAACTCCCACCTGATATTACTCAACTGAACGATATTGTCAGTTTAAGTTCAGCATATGATAGTTTCATCGCCTTGCGAGCCGACCGCAGCATTATTAGTTGGACCAGTAGTTATAGTTATGTCCCATCAGACATGGCTCAGCTGAATGATATTGTCAGTTTAAGTATAAATGATAATGCTCTCGCTGCCCTACGGGCAAACCGCAGCGTTGTTGCCTGGGGAGAGGGTTATAGCACTTATGTCCCATCAAAAATTGCTCAGCTGAATGATATTGTCAGTTTAAGTGCAAATGATGATGCTTTCGCTGCCCTACGGGCAAACCGCAGCGTTGTTGCCTGGGGAAGGGCTGATAGGAAGCATATCCCATCAGAAATTGCTCGGCTGAATGATATTGTCAGCCTAAGTTCGACAAATTCTGCTTTCTCGGCCTTACGGGCAAACCGTAGTGTCGTTGCTTGGGGAGATCTAGATAATGGTGGCATACTCCCACTCGATGTTGCTCAACTGAACGATATCGTCGGCCTGAGTGCAACAAATTCTGCTTTCGCGGCCCTGCGGGCGGACCGTAGTGTCGTTGCCTGGGGGAAGCCAAGTACCGGTGGGTTTGTTCCACCCGAAATCGCTAAATTGCAGGATATTGTCAGCGTAGACTCATCGGGGAGCGCCTTTACGGCTTTGCGAACAAATGGCAAACGAGTTGGCTGGGGAGGCGGGGATATTAAAGCACATGGTGAATACGATTAATTGCCGATTAAGCCATACTCTTTCATTGTAACCCGGTGACTGCTCCCCGCCGTAAAAAAACAGCGAGGCTTCCCACTTCTCAGGCCGCAACCGTCTTTATGACGGATTTACGCTGGCCTCCGTGGGCAGAAACGACGAGTCCCGCCGCCTGTAATGCTGTTATGCCCTTGCGCTGGATGTTGATCGCCGCATTGATATCGCGGTCATGTTCGACTCAACAGAAAGGGCATTGCCAGATCCGCCCGCTCATGGACTGCCGCCAGACGTAATCGGGCCTTGCCGCGGTTAGCACTGCCCTTTTAAGACAGTAAAAACGCTCAAAATAACGCGCTTTTTCATCTCAATGCGTCGGATATTATAGTGCTTCTTAACAATTAAAACTCCTTGAGAAATTAGCCATCGGCGGAACTCACTGTATTTCATCCATGCCTCCTTTTCGACCAAGCGACGATGACACATAAAACAGCAAATACACCATTTTTGTTTCATTCAACAACAGTTGTGATAATACATAGAGCAAAATTTTAACTAAAGAAGTCAACCCTTGGCGATACAAAATATCCATTGGCAATTTTTCCCCTAAGAAAATTTCGGCGGAAATGCATCGGCAACGCGACATGTGTGAATGGGTACGTGTATACTGTTATAAGAATTTTATTCTGCTTTATTTAATTATTATCCAATCAACCAAGATACCACCATGATCCAAGGCACGTTATATATTGTCTCTGCGCCAAGCGGAGCGGGTAAATCAAGCCTGATTCAGGCTTTGTTAAAGACTCAACCTCTGTATGATACTCAGGTTTCTGTTTCCCATACCACACGTGCAATGCGTCCCGGTGAGAATCAGGGTAAACACTATTTTTTTATCACCGAAGAAGCCTTTCGCCAGATGATCGATAATAATGAATTTCTGGAACACGCCCGTGTTTTTGATAATTATTACGGTACATCCCGGAAAGTGATTGAAGAAACGCTTGCCAGTGGGGTTGATGTTTTTCTTGATATCGATTGGCAAGGAGCGCAGCAGATCCGCAAAAAAATGCCCTCTGCCCGCAGCATTTTTATCCTGCCGCCGTCAAAAGAAGAGCTCTGTCGCCGTCTGCGCGGTCGAGGGCAGGATAGTGAAGATATTATTGAAAAACGCATGGATCAAGCCGTTGCAGAAATGGTTCACTATAACGAGTATGATTATTTAATCGTTAATGATGATTTCAATACTGCATTGGCCGATCTGCACACCATCATCCGTTCAGAACGCCTGCATCGGGAGCGCCAGGCACAACGGCATGATGCTTTAATCAGCAAATTATTGGCAGACTGAACCAAGTTTCAGTATGATGCCCAGTCATTTCTTTACCTGTGGAGTCGCACACATATGGCACGCGTAACTGTTCAAGACGCTGTAGAAAAAATTGGTAACCGTTTTGACCTGGTGTTGGTCGCCGCTCGTCGAGCACGTCAACTGCAAACAGGTGGTAAAGATCCTCTGGTTGCTGAAGAGAACGATAAAGTCACGGTTATCGCTCTGCGTGAAGTGGAAGAGGGCCTGATCAACGGTAAAATTCTGGACGTACGTGAACGCCAGGAACAACAAGAGCAGGAAGCCGCAGAAATGCAGGCGGTTTCCGCTATCGCGGAAAGTCGTCGTTAATCTACGGTAGGTCTGCCTTGTATCTGTTCGAAAGCCTGAATCAGCTTGCCCAAAAATACCTGCCCGGGGCTCAGATTGAGCTCCTCAAGCAGGCTTACTCTGTTGCGCGGGATGCCCATGAAGGGCAAACCCGTACCAGTGGTGAACCTTACATTACTCATCCTGTCTCAGTTGCCTGCATTTTAGCCGAGATGCGTCTCGACCATGAAACGCTGATGGCCGCCTTGTTGCATGATGTTATTGAAGACACGCCCGCCACCTTTCAGGATATCGCCCAGCCTTTCGGCCCGGTGGTTGCCGGGTTAGTCGAAGGGGTCTCCAAACTTGATAAGCTGAATTTCCGCGATAAAAAAGAGGCACAAGCGGAAAATTTCCGCAAAATGGTCATGGCAATGGTGCAGGATATCCGCGTCATTTTGATCAAACTGGCGGACCGTACCCACAATATGCGCACGCTCGGCGCGTTACGCCCAGATAAGCGCCGCCGTATCGCCCGGGAAACGTTAGAGATCTACAGCCCCTTAGCCCATCGTTTGGGTATCCATCATCTGAAAACAGAGTTAGAAGAGCTGGGGTTTGAGGCCCTTCACCCTAACCGCTACCGGGTTATCAAAGAAGTGGTAAAAGCGGCCCGGGGTAACCGTAAGGAGATGATCCAGAAAATTCTGTCTGAAATCGCAGGTAGGCTGACTGAAGCCGGCATTGAATGCAAAGTCAGCGGCAGGGAAAAACATCTCTATTCTATTTACCAGAAAATGCACCTCAAAGAGCAACGTTTTCATTCAATTATGGATATCTATGCTTTTCGGGTCATCGTTAATAATGTTGATATCTGCTATCGGGTTTTGGGGCAGATGCACAGCCTGTATAAACCCCGCCCGGGCAGAGTTAAAGATTACATTGCCATCCCTAAGGCCAATGGCTATCAATCCCTGCACACTTCCCTGATTGGCCCTCATGGGGTGCCAGTCGAGATCCAGATCCGCACCGAAGATATGGATCAAATGGCTGAAATGGGCGTCGCGGCACACTGGGCTTATAAAGAACAAGGTGAATCCGGTACCGCCGCGCAAGTTCGTGCTCAACGCTGGATGCAAAGTCTGCTGGAACTACAGCAAAGTGCCGGTAGCTCTTTTGAATTTATCGAAAGTGTTAAATCTGATCTGTTTCCTGATGAGATTTACGTTTTTACCCCAAAAGGGCGCATTGTGGAATTACCCGCCGGTGCCACCCCGGTTGATTTTGCTTACGCCGTACATACCGATATTGGTCACGCCTGCGTTGGCTCACGGGTTGATCGCCAGCCATATCCATTATCTCAGTCTCTTACCAGCGGCCAAACCGTTGAAATTATTACTGCGCCGGGTGCCCGGCCAAATGCCGCCTGGCTGAACTTTGTCGTCAGTTCAAAAGCCCGCGCTAAAATTCGTCAACTGTTGAAAAATCTTAAGCGGGAAGACTCCATTGGGCTGGGGCGTCGCCTGTTAAATCACGCGTTGGGTAGTGGGAAAAAACTGGTTGATATTCCACCGGAAAGTATCAATAAAGAATTGACGAGAATGAAACTCTCGACAATAGACGATCTGCTGGCTGAAATCGGGCTTGGCAATACCATGAGTATCGTCGTCGCCCGTAATTTGCTAGGCGCGCCGCCAGAAAATACCACAAATACCTATCACAACAATGGCGCCCGTAAATTACCCATCAAAGGCGCTGACGGTGTGCTGATTACGTTTGCCAAATGTTGCCGGCCCATCCCCGGTGACCCTATCATCGCCCATATCAGTCCCGGCAAAGGGTTGGTTATCCACCATGAGTCTTGCCGTAATATCCGTGGTTATCAGAAAGAACCCGAAAAATTTATGGCCGTCGAGTGGGATCACGAGATCAATAACGATTTCACCGCCGAAATAAAAGTGGACATGTTTAACCATCAAGGGGCGCTGGCAAATCTGACCGCCGCCATTAATGCAGCCAATTCCAATATTCAGAGTATGAATACCGAAGAGAAAGACGGCCGGGTTTACTGTGCTTTTATCCGGCTCACGACTAAAGACCGTATTCAGTTAGCGAATATTATGCGCAAAATTCGGATCATGCCGGATGTGATGCGAGTCAGTCGTAACAGAAACTAAACCGGATAGCTCGTGCAAATCAGCAGGTCAACAGCCAGCAGCGCTATCTACCGGTAATGACGTCGCCGGATATGGGGCTGGCGGCATATCATCCTGGTTATCAAAGAACAGACCAATCAATACTGAATCAACCTCATCCAGTATGCGGTCTAACCAACCCTCCCCATCCACACCAAACATCAATACCAGCCCGATAGCGATAAATAACAGTGGCAAGATCCATGTTCGGCACCAATACGCTAACAGCATACGGGGATACCGCGAGTAGCGAATTTTGTTGCCCAATAAAAACCCACAGACGGCCAACAATATGATCCCGATAACCAGTACCATCCGACTTATCAGCATCCCATAAGGCATCACACACAGAACCGATAAAACCTCATCTCCCATCATGGTCCCGCCAGACAGCCTCATGTGTGATACGACTCAGAAGATAAACGGACCACTAGCCCGCTGCAAAAACCAAGTACGCATATGATTAGCTTGTGATGATGTCCGGGAGCGCGTCGACTTCACCGTTTTCGTTACCGACGCCTGACCCTTCTGAGGCATGGGTTCAACGACGGCCGTAACAATCAGCATCTGCCGGCGACTTCCTTGCTTCTCACGAAAGAAGACTTTTTCACAGGCGATCACATCACGTCGCTCATTGTAGATATAATTCATCACATCTGTTGCCCGGCGTTCTGTCACTCGGAACACCTGGCTGATTTCACTTTTGGTAAATCCACTCCCCTTCAATAATCCCCAATACGCGACTGCCATGTACAACGGTGTATCCTTCAAATGAGACAAACAGGCTGGCAGCCGAAAATCCCCATGATTACTTTGTTTGCCGGTAATAGTCTGACCTCCAGGCAAATCGGTCTGGCTGCCGCTTATCTGAAGCAGCATTGAATCATTAACATTGATTGTCATTTTAATCTCCACTGGTGACTAACGGGTCAATTTGTTACCACATGAGAAATGAAATAGTGTGATTTATTGAGATGAAGTACCTATGGCGGCTAAGCCACCATGCCATATTTAAATACCTTGCCAGCACAGCGTTATTTCATGACTAGAGTTGCCTCCATAGACGTTTTGAACTCACCAGAAAGCTTGGGGTCTATCGCCTTCGTTTGCCAAAGCTGCACAGAAAACCTGTTGAAAGAATGATGAGAATAATACACTACATTTTTTTTAATTTTTTTCACGGCTGACTTATCATCTACATTAAAAACCAGCACACTTTTAGGGGCAGTCGCTGAACCAAATGTTACTGGCTGACCAATCTGGTTGCCGCCTACAAGCTTAGTCTGTATGCCTAGAACTCGCGGCAACACTTTTATCTCCAACGCGTTACCGAAGTCCTTACCCCCCCCAGTCTTATCATTGGTGTTCATCACTATACTTTTACCATCAACACCGAGATACTCGGTAGAAAAATTCACAATGGCTACGCCTGTATCGTCCTTATTGGGTGTATCGCATACAACACTTATCAATACATCAGCTATCTCTACCGTTGCCCGGTGTAACTCTTTTGGGAATATCGCGTCCGACGGCTCCCGGCGAATCTCTCCTAAATCAAAATCCTCACTAGACTGACTTTCAAAAATACACTCCGGAGGGGATATCACTGTTACAGGGTCTTTGATAGTCGGAAGAATTGGTCTGGACCACCACATAAAATCCCCTCCATCAATTAAAATACCCACAGGTGCATGAACATTCTGGGTTTCGAATTCAACTTTTTCATCGGCCTTTCGCTCCCATGAAAAATTTACCCCTTGACAAGACACATCAAAAGAAAGGTCACTTAGTTTTGCCTTTGCTACACTCTCATCATCCTGATTGCCAGTAGTTCTCGCCACGAGCGCTACTGGTGATTTAGAATACTTTGTCCCTGTACCATCGATATCCACCGCCATGTTTTCCTTGGGAATGGCTACTCCTGGACGACCATTTGTAAATTTGGCTTCAATTGAGCATTCGTAACGGCCTGAAACCACTCTCGGGACTTTAAAAATTTCCCCATGCCCTGCTTTGAGCCGGAACTTGACCTGATCCAACGTTTTACTACTACCCCACTGCATAGACAGTGTTGGAAACACATCTTTTAAGGTCGCTTTACCCGTTGCCGGATAAGTGATTATTCCGTCACTCCACTTTACCTTTCGAGCAGGCCCCAGAGCGTCAATGGCGCGATCAGCATTCCAATTTATTGTCGACGCGGCGAACAGTGTGGGAGAAGAAAAGATACCCACGGATAGGCATACCATCCCCACCCATATCGGCATCGGCCACCAGCGACAATGAACCACCATCCAACTCATATCCTGTTTTATCTTGTTAATAAATGTCTTATTCGTCTTCATCGGCTGCCCAACCGGGAGTAACTTCCCAGTTGTCCTGTTAGAAATTTTCATTCGTTGATACACCCCATCCCGACCAGATTACATCCGCCTTTCAGAGGGTCCTCTTCCTAATAATTATGGTTTTCCCCATTAGGTTGTCAGTGCAGAACCACAACACATTGCCTCATCTTAACGACAGGTTTCGTTCAATTGCCTCATTGGATTCCAGCGTTTATCTGCCTTCGCCTTTACCGGAGGGGGCCCCAGGTTAAATGCCACCTCGCACTGCTTGTCCGGTGTACTGCCCCACTTCACTTTCAGTACCCCGCTGGGTGGCATACCACTCAGATACACTTGTCCACCCTCCCCGACTATCGCGGCCAGATTTGTGTCTGTATCCCCTTTAAGCCCCGCCATTGCCCCAAACGGCACGGGCTTACCGTTATAGGTCAAATTCATCAGCAACTGCTGCCCAATACGCACGGGGTAATCCACCATCACAACCGCGCCACTCGTCGGGAATACGTTCTTGCTACCCTGTGCCATGTCAGCCCCTTCCGGCAGCGATGACGGATCTAAACTGATACTATTACGGCTGTACGTCTGGGCATAAGGCACAACCGCATATCCCCAGCGATTAGTAGTCACCGAACTGGAATTCATCACACGAATACCTGCAACCCCCGATGTCCGCACTAATACAGCAGCATCACCAATACGCGATGCCAAAGTAACGCCATGCTGATGTGCAATCAGCCCTCCACTAAACCCGTAGTTCACACCGCGTCCCCCCCATGAATCGTAGTTGTATCCCAAGTTGGCTTGCCCAAAGGAACCAAGATATCCCATTGACACTGACCCGCTGCGCCCTCTCCCTTTATTCGCCTGACTCTGCGATACGTTCCAAGACAGACTATTATCATCCAGCACCGATCCGCCTATGCCCAACTGGTTATTACTGCGTCCCGTACTATCACGGGAAAAACTATAGTTAGCATACGCATTATTCAGCGCCGCATAGGAGCCAAACAGACTCAGAGGAACGTTTACGTTCAACGAAATTTGCCGATTTTCAGGCCAGTCGCCGTTACCGCGCATGCGATCAATGCTGTAATTAAGCCCCCAGCCCACACGGTAGAAAGAACCATTCAATCCCATCGATAGGGTGGTGTTAGTTTTAGAGCTTCCCCAGTAGTTATCCCGCTGACCACTGAGCCACAGAGAATAGTTACCGGGCAATGACTGGCTCAGTCGCATCTGCCAACTACTGCGTCGCCGCTCAGACATCCAAGAAGGGAGTTCTCCCCAAACACTGTAGCCTTGAGTGTTCGCATCCGAAAAACTCAGGTAATTACGTGTGGAATAGCGGTACGCGGTTAAATCCACCGTCGTGCCAGTGGTCAGCATGCTTTTCGAATATTTAGCGCGGTAAGATTCCCCACGCAGGATGTCAGGCGTATTTTGTAACCGAGTCCGGGAAGTCGTGATATCCGCAGATAACGCCCCCATCATGCCCAGAGAGAGCCCGGTTCCCAGCGCCGCGGATTGGTACGATTGCGCCACCAGGCCACCACCGTATAACGTGACGTTACCAGGCAGACCGTAAATCATCGAGGCCATACCAAACACCGGCTTACGTATGCCGCTGCCATATCCACTACTGTAATAACGCCCGGCGGCCACTTCGTACTTGAATTGCCCCTGCCGCAACATCATAGGCAGACTGGAATAAGCCTGAGTGAACCCATGGTGAGTACCATCGGCCTCAGTTATCGTTACCTGCAAGTCGCCTCCGACACTGCTGCCCACTAAGTCTGTGATACGAAATGGACCGGGTGCCACGTTGGTTTGATAAATCACACTGCCATTCTGCGTCACCGTAATCTGAGCATTGGATTTAGCTATCCCACTGATAATCGGCGCAAAACCACTCAGCCTGCCGGGCATCATCGGGTCACTAGTGGCAAGCCCAATACCACGATAAGGAAAACCATCAAATACCTGACCTGCCACACTACCGGTCGAGGTATCCCCTATCGTCAAATCACTGCGTAACGCCACCACGTCCCGCTGCAAATAGGTTTGCTGAAAGTTCCAACGTTGCTGGGATTCGGTCGTTTTTTTCACTGCGTCATCGAATGAGTCATACCGGTTATCAGTTTGACTGCTATAAGAATAAGTAGCCGTATTCCGAAGACGCCAGGCCCCCAGATTCAATCTAGAATTGAAGCTACCGAACAGACTCTGATTAGTCTGTTTATTACCAAATTGTGAGCGTTGATTCTGGCTGCCATTGATGCTGTAGTTCAGTAAAAAAGCCGGAATGCCCTCCTGCCATAACGTCGGATCAACCAAGCCATTCGTTGAAGGCTTCATCGCTATTTGGGGTACGCTCACATTCAGCCGCATCTGGGAAAAGTTCAAGCGGGCCGCCGCTTGGGGAATCAATTTACCCAACGGACTCTCTATCGGCTTATCCACCGGCAATGCTTTCAACGCTGGTATGCCGCTGATATTAACACCAGCCGCTTCCAACAAATCTGGGGTAAGTACCGGCGTCAGCTCGGCATTACCCTCGCTATGACGCTGGAACGTAATATCACGCGTATCAAAAAAAGTACCATTCACGTAGATATCAACACGGTAAGTTCCCGGTGCCTGACCTCCTACGGTCTCAAACTGTGATAAGTCTACCGGTTGACCGGAATTCGAACCAAAGCCCAATAAAGCCGGATCAAAATAATCACGCGCTGTTGCCTGAGCGCTCCATCCCGTCAGAAATACCAGCATCACCCGACAAAAAACGAGAGAACCCCCCATTTGGTGCTTTGATAGGGTAAGAGAAGTAGAAATACCTTGATTTACACAACGACAACAAGTAAACGGCCGTTTTGAACGACAACTTATTGCCGGAATCAACACTTTCATTCTTAATTACCATCTCTTATTTAACATATAGAGGTTCATTGCTCATATCTATTCTGTCGATATCTTGCAACATCGCTATTGACCACTGCCGGATACGGCAATAGATCTACTCTCTTCATCCGTGTCTAACCCAAACTCATCAATAGCACGCCACGATACAGTGACATGACTACCAGGAGACACTTTACCTGCCGGCAGCGACCAGCTCTGCTGACCAAAGGGTGGCACCATCCTAAACAAATCCTTGCCCGGTACGGCAAACGAACTGACATGCAAAGTCTGCAACGTTATCCAAAACGGTGACGGATTAGTCAGCATCACGACATCCTCTTTTACTGACGCGCTTAACTGTTTCACCGCACCGGCAACCCCCTCTTTTGGTATCCCTTCAGGACGGTAGAACAATTTCACCGCCAGAGCTGTCACCATTTTCATCTTGCCAGAGTCATCTCTAGATACTGGTAATTGTTTCTCAGAAGGCAACATATGCAGATTCAGAAAGAACAGAGATTCTCGATCTTTCGGCAAAACCCCACCAATACGAAGGATTTTCAGCACCAGCCGTTCATCTGCCCCCACCTTCGCAATCGGCGGAATAACGATAAATGGTGCCTTAGCCCCCAGCGGTAAACCGGTCTCTGGGTTTAGTTCTTTTACGATTGACTGAATGAGATAATTGTTGTCGCTGTTATTAATGAGTGTCGAAGAGACTCCGTTGCTGGATGATTCAGGATAAATCACACGAGTGTCATTGAGATACAACCCCTTCAGACTCTCTGCTGCCCTGAGTGGCAATACCGGTAATATTATTGCCAGAACACATGACACAGTTATAACGATCTGTTTTATTGAAATATTACGCTCCACCATGTCATGCTCTTCCAATTTCAAAATATAAAAACATACTTAGTCGGCCCGTAACGTACCGCTCTGTAGTCTACTCACTCCACCGGCATCGGTGATCATCGACCATGTCACTTTACTTCCCGCCGTACCTGCCAAGGAAAAAGTCATCTGGCCGAAAGGGGCCAACATTGACGGGGCTTTGTTAAGATCTACTGCCTTGCCGTCAAATTTCAATTGGGCAAAAGTCTGGTAATACGGTGTTGGGTTAGTCACTACGACAGTATTGCCTGCTCGTATAAATGTCAGTCGGCCATAGGCCTGCTCCGGTGTCATCGGCAGCTTATCTGGCCGGTAGATAAGTTTAATATTCATCCCCAGCGCAATAGACAGAGATGCACCAATCTCTCCTGGTTTTCCATTGCCATTGGCCTTGCTCTCATCTAGTGTTTTCTTCGCCGGAATCGCATTAATACGAAAACGAAACAGAGACTCACGATCAGCTGGGAAATCACCACCGGTACGTATAACACGCATCACGTTCAAGCTATTACCCTCCATGCGAAACAACGGAGGCAACACGGTAAACTCCGATGAACGGGTATTTGAGTTATCTCCCGGAGTCACAGCAGCTTGTATTAGATACACCTCATCGCCTGAATTCTGCAATGACATGCTTTGCACCTTGTCGCCCTGATGATAAATAATACGTGTCTTCCTCAACATAAGACCCGCATGTGCTGGTGACGATGCCATAACCGCCCATATCGCCAGCATTCCCATGACTATCATCTTTTTCATATATCCCACTTCATCTCAGAGAATCAGATAAAATCCCTTGAATACACCCGGCTTAACACCATCTACTGATACACGAACTCAAAATGTATACTCACATTCGCTATTCCTCCGCATAATACATTGGTATCGTTACTCTCTGTTTTACACGTTGCTGGATTCTTTTCATCGCCCACACCTCCCACATACGCCCTGAACCTCCTCATTGTTCCCTCCAATTTCCCACCATTTCCTTTTACACTGTCTGAGAGGTCTACCCTATACGGGTCAGTCTCATCCCTTACCTGTACAAACTTGTTAGTTTTTTCGTCTAATATCCTAACTCCTACTCCTTTGGCAGTAGAAGAACCATCCATGAAAAGCTCCGGATCTGTTATGGCAGGCGCATCACTCCATATGTAGAAAGCGGGTTTTGATTCGCCTAGATCACAGTCACTAAACATAAAGTTCAGTTCTAAGGGATCTCTTGCGATATATTTGCTATTTCTGAGTTCACTGGCATAGACCGGAGCGAAACCATCATCATAAACCCCGGCAAAGCTGGATCCATTCACACTCAACACACAGGTCGGAGGCAATAACATGCCTCTGAAATTGATTGTACGATTCGTATCTGGATCCTTCGCCTGCACTGGAAAAGTCGTCACACAACCGATGGTCCATCCAATCAGCATCATGAAGAGCAACACATATTTTGCCCTGCTGTGATATGCCATTAATTCACTGTTTATAAGGTTGCTATTTTTCGTTTTCATCTAATTCTTTCCGCCTCTCCCAATTTTTATCATCCGTGATAAATCACACCTCACGGATAAGAATATGTAAATGTGACGTGCGCAATCAGCGTGCCGGGTTGAATAATCTTACTATCTCTTCCACGTGCGATTGCTACCATTACATACATCTCAACACTGCCCTCATCAAATTCAACCTGGAACGGGAACTCCATTTCCTGATGATTGATTGACAAGTGATCATTCAGCCCTATTTTCTTCTTCTCATTTTCTTCGATTAAAATAATAAACCCCAGCCCCTCAGAGGTACCAGAATCACCGGAACTAGGATCACTAAATATTGAACCATATTCACCGTCGATGGTATTTCCAGATACAGTGATCCTGGGTGTAAGGCCGAGACTCTCCGGATCGCCACAATTCGTTAATTTCAGCTTAAATGACTTGGGGGCTGATACATCCCCTTCATGACTAAACTCCTCCGCCGCCAGCAGGGAACCAAAATTCAGCTCCGAACCCTTCATATCACCACCACCGATCTCTATGTCACAAGGATCAGGAAAAACACTTACACGCAGTATTACGTCTACCCCACTCGTGATCGTCGGTGGGTACTTGGGCCCGGTCTTGGAGTCATCAGCCATGACGCTGCTTGCCAAGAACAGCAGAACCATTACAGAACTCCAGCAGAAGCAGCGCATCACAACCTGCAATACCGGGTTTCTACCCTTGGGCAGGAAGGTCGACGGGTCATTCAGCCTGCTTTTTTTTTGTTCTGTCGCTGTCCCAAACATCGTGCTCACCTCAAATTAACCCTATCACTCTTCTGTTAACGCGATATCACGCTGCAATGCCGATACATCAACGATAATTAAACGTAAACGTCAGTGTAGCCTTGATTTTTCCTGCCTTTTTGCAGACCGCTACCGTCTGCCCGCCTGCCAAAGCACATACCAGTGAAAATTTCACCGGCACAGTAGGCGTTTTATCGTTTACGATTGTGCCTTTATTAGCCAGATGAAACGGTTCATCGTCCTTTAAATCTGGGGACCATTCTGTTCCACTAAACTTCTTCAATTGCACAGTGATGCCCACTGCCGTTGAAGCTTCGTTTTTTTCATCTGCCCCTTTATCACGAAACAAGCTCTTATCATTCGTACCAACATGATTTCCGGTAACGGTAATCGTGGGAGTAATACTGTTGCTATTGACCACACTCGTGCAATTTCTCAGCGTAATCTGAATTTCCCTGTTAACTTTTCCTAATACCAAGTCTGCAAACTGCACTATGCCCAGCTCGATATTATTGCTGTCCACAATGACATCACACGTGCCTTGCGTAATTTCGGCCCTAAATGTGGCCCCAACAGAATTCGCTGCCCACAAGGGACCAGAAGAGAGCCACAGAACCCCACCCATGCCGATGTAATTCAGGTACCTGCGTAGATGCTGAACCCTTGAGATATCGGCTTTACTGAATTTCACCATCGAAGTTCTCTCCACCGCCGAGATCGCTAATCACCGCCCATTCCACCTTCTTTTTATTCTGACTATTCTGAGCGGGATAAACATGGGTGCTGAAAGGTGCCAACATTTGTGGATGACTGTCAGAAAACTTCACCGGCACACCATCAACTTTAATCTGGGTAAAACTGATGTGATAAGGCGAATTATTACTAACTTGAACGCCACCGGGAGCATGGGTAAAACGCAGCGCTTTGTATGCTAGCTCTGGCGTACCCACCAACCCCGTTGGCCGATAAAATAGTTTGATGGTATTGCCGATGGCATAGACTACTCCACCCGCAATCTTGTCACCTTCAAGACGCTGCCCAGAAGGCTTACTGCTGGGAATAGCAGCAGCATTAAAATAAAAGACACTCTCCCGGTCAGTCGGCAACTTGCTGGTATCACCTAAGATGTGCAGGACATTGGTTCCTTTAGGGTCCAAACGAAATAAAGGAGGCGTGACGTAAAATGGTGTTTTACCCTTGCCATCAACGGTGCTGGTGATTTTAGTTGTCACTAGGTAAGGGATATTGGTTGTTGTATTGCGCACCGAGACTATTGCTTCAGCTTTATCCTGTAAGAAAATAATGCGTGTAACATCGATGCCAAATCCGCCTTCAGCCCAGCTCTGTGACGCGAACAAAAACGCGCCTAGTACAAGGCTTCTTACTATGATGTTGGGAAGTCGGAGTTTACTGATCATCTTTTCTTTCTCATATCTTGGCTCAATCAGCCAGTAGTTGCCTAATAAAAGGCATCATCAATCATCTAGGATTTTTCATCGAAGGAGCCTGAGGAAGCATCCCTCAGGCTAAAACAACATAAGCATTAGTTATACGCATAGGAGAAGGTAATAGGAGCATCAATAAGCTGCTCTTTAGGGGCATCCTTATTTGATGCTATATATGCAGTAAAATCTACGTGACTCTTATTGAAATCAGCTTTACCAGCTGTGTCATTAGGAACGATCATAGAAATTATGCTACCACTTTTAACAGGCTTTACTTCATTACCTTCTGGGTAAGTTAATACTATACCTGACTGTTCACTTTTAACGTTATTAAAGAGATACTCTGATTGATTCAACGTATTACCTGTCACATACAACTTAACTTTACCTGCCTCTTTATTGTCTGCATCACAATTAGCAAGACCAATAGTGAAATGCCTTTCACTCTGAACTATATATTTCTCAATTTCTATGCCTGGAAATTTATTATCAGCTGGTTTTACAAAATCGGTTTTTTTATGGTTTCCCGTATCCACAGCTCCATTTGAACCAGGGTTAGTAACATCACATGTTGCAGCCACAATCGAACCGGTAACATTTACTATGGCATTATTCGCCGCATTAGCAGCCGAAGCTGCCCCCAAAACCAACGCCGCCACGACGCTTATCTTTAATATCTGTCTTTTCATTTCATTAATCTCTTTTTAACTACTTAACTAAAATCTGGTTCAAACTCATGCATCACGTTTTGACAAACAGAGACATCTAGCTGTACAAATATTTGTCAATTAGGACCATTTTGACAATTGGTATACAAAAATTTTTCTGTGCAAAAACAAAGCAATATGGATATAACTATAGTTATTTCGCAAATTTTAAGGATATTTAATTATTTAATCCGAAATTAGTAACAGTAATTTCTTTAAAGTAACGAAGGAAGTGTGATGTTTTTACATATTGGAATAAAAAGAGTGGATTATCGAAATGTTTTTGTGGTAGGATAGCTGCGTTTTACAAATATATACAAATCTATCTCTTTTTTTATTAGAAAACTTTTAGTATAATTCCTAGGCAATTGTATACCAATTGTCAAAATGGTCCTAACTGTCATACCTTAACGTCTACCTTTTATACTCCAAACTCCTTGAAAACGTTCAGCATTACTGGCTGTATAGCGTACCGTATGGCGAATGTTTTTATGTCCAAGATAATCTTGTATCAGTCGGGTATCTATCCCTCGATCTGCAAGAGCAAAACCGCAGGCATGACGCAACATATGCGGATGCGGATCTACCGCGATATTCGCCCGTTGTCCTAACTGGTTGATAATCTGATAGATACGCTGGCGAGTAAGCGGTTTCCCACAACGCGACAAAAACAGCCAATCACTATCAGCGCCCTGTAAAGTTTTGCGCACTTTAAGCCATGCCTTAATCGCCTTAACCTCACGCTGCAACAGGGGATGGTTAGTACAAAACCCTCCCTTTAACCGCCTGATATATAAACATTTTTCTTTTAATTCCATGTCAGATAACCGTAAATGCCTGGCTTCACTAACACGAAAGCCGTGGATATAGCTCATATAAACCAGACAGTAATTCCGTTCTGGATTAGGCCCAACTTTTGCCATTTCCAACATGCTTTCTACTTCTGATTGAGTCAGATATTTTCTTTGGCCCATGATTATTTCTCCAAAATATATTGATAGTACAACCCGGCTATATCCCGCTTAGAACAGACATAAGCTAGGATAAAATAGACACCGCTACCCAAAACGATGGCCTATTGTTCACCGAGGCTACAAGAGGTTATACAGATATGGAGCAAAATTTAAACACCTTTTTTGATTATTTTTTCACCTCACAAGCACGTTAGTTTACATTTTACTGACAGGACAGATTATTCAAAACAGGCTACAAGAACCTGTCGTTACAAATCGCCTTTTTCGTTATAGCGGCTTACTCTTAAGGTATTGATATGGTTTTCAACCAGTTACGAAGGAAAATATTCCATTGATTACGTTAAACTCGTCTGTATTATTATGGATGGTAAACAGGCTCAGGCCGTGACCTGCGAAACCTGATGGACTACCATGCAATCTAACGGAGATAAAAGAAACCTTATGAGAGGCCCATTGCTTGATGCCATCCCTCTGACTTCCCTACGTGGCGTCGGGGCAAATCAGGCCGCAAAATTAGCAAAAATAGGGCTGGTTAATTTGCAGGATCTGCTGCTGCATTTCCCGCTGCGTTATGAAGACCAGACACGCCTTTATACTATTAATGATCTTTTACCCGGTATTTCCGCCACCGTCACAGGTGAAATCCTGCGTACCGATGTTGTTGTTAGTCGTCGTCGAACCCTGATCTGCAAAATTAGCGATGGTACCGGCGTGCTCACACTGCGCTTTTTTAACTTTTCGGCGGCAATGAGAAACAATCTCGCGAAAGGGAAACAGGTTGTTGTCTATGGTGAAATCAAAAGAGGCAGTCAGGGTGCCGAAATTATTCATCCTGAGTATAAGATTCAAAATCATACTGGAAATGTACAGCTTCAAGAGACATTAACACCGATTTACCCGACAACAGAAGGTGTTCGTCAGGCGACGCTGCGTAATCTCATTGATCAAGCACTGAAATTACTGGATACCTGTACAATCAATGAACTTTTACCGGAAGAACTTAGCCGCTCTATTATTAGTCTGCCGCAAGCACTGCATACCTTGCACCGCCCAACACCAGATATTGCGCTGGTGGATCTGGAAACCGGCAAACATCCAGCTTATCGCCGTCTGGTTCTGGAAGAACTTTTGGCTCACCATTTGAGTATGTTAGCCGTCAGAGCTGGCGTACAACGTTATCACGCTCAATCATTGCCGACTGAGGACAAGTTAAAACCGCAATTCCTTAATCGCCTGCCATTTTCTCCAACCCATGCGCAACAACGGGTTGTCTCAGAAATTGAACAGGATCTGGCAAAAGATGTTCCCATGATGCGACTGATTCAAGGCGATGTAGGTTCAGGAAAAACACTGGTTGCCGCATTAGCTGCGTTGCGTGCCATTGCACATGGTAAACAGGTCGCCTTGATGGCACCGACTGAACTACTGGCAGAACAGCATGCAAATACATTCCGGCGATGGCTGGAACCTTTGGGTATTCAGGTCGGCTGGCTGGCAGGTAAGCAAAAGGGGAAAGCGCGTCAGAAACAACAAGAAGCCATTGCCAACGGTCAAGTCGCCATGATTGTTGGTACGCATGCCATGTTTCAGGAACAAGTGAAGTTTTCCGGTCTGGCGCTGGTGATTATTGATGAGCAACATCGGTTTGGTGTGCATCAACGTCTGGCTTTATGGGAAAAAGGACGTGAACAGGGTTTTCATCCTCACCAATTGATTATGACGGCCACCCCGATTCCCCGTACCTTAGCCATGACTGCTTATGCGGATCTCGATACTTCTATTATTGATGAATTGCCACCGGGGAGGACACCAGTCACAACCGTTGCGATCCCGGATACGCGCCGTGAAGAAATTATCAAACGGATCAGAAACGCCTGTCTTGATGAAAACAGACAAGCCTATTGGGTCTGTACGCTGATTGAAGATTCCGATGTGCTGGAAGCTCAAGCGGCACAAGCCACCAGTGAAGAATTGACGCTCGCTTTACCGGAACTGAAAGTCGGGTTGGTACATGGCCGAATGAAAGCCGCAGAAAAGCAGGCAGTGATGGAGGCTTTCAAGCGTGGAGAACTACAGCTTTTGGTCGCCACAACGGTTATCGAAGTGGGCGTGGATGTGCCGAATGCCAGTTTGATGATCATCGATAACCCGGAACGGCTCGGCTTGGCGCAACTTCATCAATTACGCGGCCGAGTTGGCCGTGGCGCTATCGCTTCTCATTGTGTTTTACTTTACAAAACTCCGCTAAGCAGTACTGCCAGAATTCGCCTGCAAGTGCTTAGAGACAGTAACGATGGTTTTGTTATCGCGCAGAAAGATCTGGAAATTCGCGGCCCCGGGGAGCTATTAGGAACACGCCAAACTGGGAATGCGGAATTTAAGGTAGCTGATTTGCTAAGAGATCAGGGAATGTTGCCGGAAATTCAGCGTATTGCCCGGCATATTCACCAACACTATCCTGAACATACCCGTGCCTTGATTGAACGCTGGTTACCGGAACGGGTACATTATGGTAATGCGTGATTGAGAACATGTCGGAACGGACTTGTCGTTTCTCAACGCCGCCAAAAATACGGATATCTGGTTTTATCCAATAATTAAGATGCTCTGTAACAGAGCTTTCTTTTAATTATTCTATTAAATTGATAATGCATTATTGCCAAAGGAATGGAAAATATAACCACAATTATTCCTAAATTAGCATCAGCGTTAAAACATATCCCCATAAAATATAAATGGTTTTTTATTATTTTCTTAAAAAATCGAATCTAATACCTCGGATTAATTGATACGACGTGTCACTATTCGAAGTCTTTTATCAGCTAACTGGGGTGACAGGTGGTTCCGACATTTTTCATCAAATTAAGTTGATGATGTGTACGGTATTAGCGCAACATTATGCTCAAAGGTTAAAACGAGAATAGATGTAAATCTATGATAGGAAATTTTAATTAATGTAACATTGAATTACTAAGTTTAAATAGTAAATATTTCTATTAACTCAATGAATTTAATTTTAAATATTTTCTTTTCGAAGTATAAAACCTTGATGGAGGTCACGCAAATAATAGTAGTTTTGTTGGTTTTCTTATCTATACTTATATTTCATTATGGTACGTGTTAGGATGTTTTTAAATCAGAGCTAAATAAATCTACGTTGATATAATGGAGAATTTAATATGATTTATGCCAAAAATATTTCAGATAATGTGGTTAAAGTTGCAATTAGTAAATGGAGTAGTGACGAAGGTGATGATGAATATATTGATATTCCTCCAGGAGAGGTGGCTCAATGGGGTAGATCAGATAAGCGCGGTTATTTAATGTCATTAGCACGTAAAGATAGTGCCACAATGTTGTATTCAATAAAATCAAATGGCTACATAATTATTTATACTAGCTATGTTGAAAATAACGGTAGCCGGATAGACTCTTTATATTCGATACCAGCTGTCTAAAAAATTTTATTATCGCACTAGTTTTTTTAATTTAATTTTTCTTACATCATTGAATTTAATAAAAATATTCATTATTGATATAGTGGAGGATTTATGATTTATGTTAAAAATCTCTCAACTGAACCGGTTAAAGTTTCGGTTAATAAATGTGGAGAGGAAGGTAGAGAGGAATATTTAGCTCTTGATTGTGAAGATGTCAAGGTGTGGGATCTCTCCGATACGCATGGTTTTATATTGTCAGTCATACAGAAAGGTATTGAAAAATCATATTCTGCTTCTCATAACAGTTTTATTATTATTTTTGATGATTATGTACAAGATAGCGGCACCAATATATCTCATCAAGAGAAATAAATGAGAGCTTGTCATCCGATTTAATTGAGTGTTAGACAAAATTAAATCACCATAATCAGGAATGGAATCTCCATTCCTGAACTATTTATATTCAACGGTTTGCTACTTTTCCCCTAATGCTTGTTTTTCTAATTAATTTATAAAGATATTTCCAACCTCTTTGATAATTAATCAGTTGTTTTATCAACTTCCGCTGACAGAATTTCCAGACTGGGTGTTTAGCACCAATATTTGATGAATCAGATAATAGAAAAAAGTTATCGACTGATACCTATAGGTTAATACTAAATTGATTTTTTGGTAGTTGGTTTTAGATTATTTTTATCGATAATGAGTAAAATTAAAATTATGAGGCTTGAGCAGAATAATTTAATAAAGATGTACATCTTTATGGATGTTCTTATTAATACGTGAACATGTAACTTAATTTACTAAGCATTAATAGCAAAGCAAATAATAAAAATCGCCAAGGATGGCGTAATATTTTTTCTGTTTATAAAAAAGTGAGTTAGTTTGGTAATAACAAGAGCGGGAGAGCTAATATTTCAAATGGAATAAACGATAGGCTGAACCGATATATTACGGCTCAGCCTTGGTTTTAGTGTTTTTTAGTAATTTATAATGACAATGGATTAATCATCATATTCACTGTGTACTATATTATCGTTACCAACATCCCAAGCTAATCTTTCTCCATTCTCCCGTAGGACTGAGAATGAACGTCCAGATGAACTCAGGCTGACAATATCTTGTAATCGGGCTATTCCGGGGGGGACTTGGACATTCAAGCCTTGGAGTCCCCAAGCGACCACGCTACCGTTTGCCCGTAAGGCTGCGAAAGCACAATTACCTGCTGGACTCAAGCTAACAAGATCCTTCAATTTGGCGATTTCGGATGGGATACCGCCTTCTCTCCCTCCCCAGCAGACCACGCTACCGTCTGCTCGCAAGCCTGCGAATGCAGCAAAATCTGTTGCACTCAGGCTGACAATATCATTCAGTTGAGCAATTTCAGGTGGAACATGGGCAACCCCCCAAGATACTACGCTGCGGTTTGCCCGTAGGGCGGCGAAACTACCGTTTGTTGCACTCAGGCTAACAATATCTTTCAATTTAGCGACTTCGGGCGGAATTAATCCACCCTCACCAGCTCTCCCCCAAGCAACTACACTACGATTTGCCCGCAGGGCTGCGAATGCAGAATCTGTTGCGCTCAGGCTGACAATATCCTGTAATCTGGCAATTTCAGGGGGAACTTCACCACCGTTTCCTGGACACCAGTCACCAGCCCAAGCAACCACACTGCGATTTGCTCGTAGGGCTGCGAAAGCACCTCCTGCTGCACTTAGGCTGACAATATCCTGCAACTTAGCAATTGTTGGTGGGAGTTGACCGCCGGACTGTATCCCCCAAGCGACTACACTACGGTTTGAACGTAGGGCAGCGAATGCGCCTGATGTTGCACTTATACTAACAATATCCTGCAATTGAGCAATTTCTGGTGGAATCTGGCCGCCGTAATCCTCATGGCCCCAGACAACCACGCTATGGTTAGCTCTCAAAGCTGCAAAAGCATAACGTGTTACACTTATACTAACAATATCCTGTAATTTGGCAATTTCGGGTGGCACTTTGGTTCCATTACCTCCCCAAGAGATCATGCTGCCATTTTGCAATAACATCACGGTTGTTATCGCATTAGATATAATGGGAGTACTACGTCTAGAATAATTATCTATTGTCACTCCATAATAATACGGCTGGTATATGAGAGTATCCCCGTTTAGTGAGAAATCGTCATTTTGGTTCATTTTATTCTCCTAAATAAGGTCATATTGGATTTACCTTACCCACAAGAGGTTTGTACCGTAAGACCTTTGCCCAATGGGTTAATTAATTTTCATATTCATGATGCAAGTTATTGTCGTAAGCAGAGCCCCAAGCTACTTTCCGACCATTGGCCCGCAATACAGAGAATGAGCTTCTTGACGCACTTAGGCTGACGACATCTTGTAATCGGGCTATCCCGGCTGGAATTTGGTTGCCTTGATAACTGCCATATCCCCAAGCAACGACGCTACCATTCGCCCGTAGGGCGGCAAACGCGGTTTCTGTCGCACTGATACTGATAATATCTTGCAATTGGGCAATTTCGGGCGGAGCTGAAATACCATTGCCTCCCCAGACAACTACACTGCGGTTTGCCCGCAAGGCCGCGAAAGCACCATATGTTGTGCTCAGACTGACGATATCCTGTAATTTGGCAATTTCGGGCGGAACACTGCCACCCGAATATTTGCTTCCCCAAGCGACGACACTGTGATTTGCCCGTAGGGCTGCAAATGCAGTTCCTGTTGCACTGATACTGACAATATCCTGCAAGTTAGCAATTTCAGGCGGAACCTGGTCGCCCGAATTTTTGAAGCCCCAGGCAACTACACTGCGGTTTGACCGCAAGGCGACGAAAGCAGAATCTGTTGCACTCAGGCTGACAACATCCTGCAACTGGGCAATTTCTGGCGAAACCTGCCCGCCCCAATTCTCAAGTCCCCAGGCGACCACGCTCCGATTTGCCCGCAAGGCGGCAAATGCGTTTACTGTTGAACTCAGGCTGACAATATCTTGCCGCTCTGCAATCTCAGGCGGTATCCGACCGCCAGAATATTCATCTCCCCAAGCGACGACACTACTGTTTTCCCGTAGAGCCGCGAAAGCGGAGCCTGTTGTACTCAAGCTAACAATATCCTGCAATTTGGCGATTTCTGGTGGAACCTGACCGCCGAAATTCTCATCGCCCCAGGCAACCACACTACCGTTTACTCGCAGGGCCGCAAAAGCAGAATCTGTTGCCTTCAAGCTGACAATATCCTGCAATTTGGCAATTTCTGGTGGAATTTGACCACCTTTATCCTCGTTCCCCCAAGTGACCACGCTACGGTTTTTTCGCAGAGCCGCGAAAGCCTCACTTGTTGCACTGATACTGACGATATCCTGCAATTCGGCAATGTCAGGCGGGATTTGGCTACTATAATCATTTCCCCAAGCGATCACTCTGCCGGTAGGCAATAACATGGCGGTTGACTCGTTATTAGAGACGATGGAAGTATTATTCTCAGAGGAGCTATTTCGGTCCGGTTACCAATATTGCTTGATAGGATTACCTTCGGCATCCATGCTTGGTGAGGGCTCGTTATTTTGATTCATATTATTCTCCTAATGATGGTGATATCGGATTAACCTTCTTACCCACAGGGGAATCTATGCCATAAAACCTATCCCTTGCGGGTTAAGCTGAATTTCTACTGCAATTTGATACTAGCTATTCTTTGATGAAGAAGATAATAGAAAAAAATTATCGACTGATAACTATAGATTAATACCAAATTGATTTTTTGGTAGTTGGTTTTAGATTATTTTTTATCGATAAAGCGTAAAAATTAAAATTATGAGACTTGGGCAACAGAATTTAGAGGGGATGTACATCTTTACTGCTACTTTTATTAATACGCAAACATGTAACTTAATCTACTAAGTATTAACTGTAAAGCAAAGAATAAAAATCACCAAAAGGGGCGCAATATATTTTCTATTTATAAAGAAATGAGTTACTTTGTTTCTTTAGGATTTACATTAAAAACTATTTCGTAGAGAGCGGGAGTGATAAAATTTAAAGTGAATACTCCATAGGTTGAATTATTATATTTTTCTCAGTCATTGGTTAATGGCCGGCAATAACAAAATAACACTTAATAGATTAACTAATCATATTCACTATGTGCTTTAAGTCCTGAATGACGAAGTTTCTCGGAAACTAATTGATAATCATTGTGGAACCAAATGGCGCGGGTAAATTGACGCTCATTTATACCCGTCATCTTTCAAGTTGCTTCTTTGTTGGCTGCACTCTCTCACCCCGGTCACATAGTTATCTATGCTCCCGGGGATTCGCTCCCTTGCCGCCGCGATCCATCTTGAAATCCATTGGGTATATGTTGTTGAGACACTCCTCATCAGTAAAGGCGAAAGTAAGCGGATAATGACTTTTTTATCGTAAAACAAAGGTAAAGAAGAACCAGACACCAGACAACTCATTGAATTATTTTTACTTTATTGGAATATCATCACGCTGGACGCTCTGCATTGCCAGACAGAAACCCTCAATCTTATCACCCAGCGTTAGGGCGATTTCATTGCGGTATATTTATTATACAATTCGTTTACAAGCTATTTCATAAGTTTTCGCATCTTCCCGTTTACCAACAGCGATCACCAATATTACGATCTCTTCTTCTATCACTTGGTAAACCAGACGAAAGCCTGAAGAACGGAGTTTAATTTTAAAGCAGCCAGCCAGATTACCGTGTAATCTGGCTGAATCAATATAGGGATTGTTCTGTAACTTCCGTAGCTTCTTTTTAAATTGGTCGCGTATGCTCTGATCCAGTTTGTACCACTCTTTCAGGGCTCGTTCATCGAAATCGATATTAAATATCATCAAGGTTTACCCTGATACGTCTAGCGGGATTTTTAAGACGGTCACGTACCACTGCTAAGATGTCTGCATCTTCATCATGATCTGCCACCATAACGGAAACTTCAGTGAACGGCAGCTTTTCATTCTCCACAACATATCGCAGAAAGAGACGTAGCGCATCAGATGGCGATAAGTTCAGTTTCTCAAATGTCTGATACGCACTTTTTTTAAGTTCTTCATCAACTCTGATCTGAATAGTACTCATAACGTTATCTCCTGTAATGACATTTGTATTACATTCTATTGCATAACATTTGTAATGCAATAAAAATTTTTTGCTATAAGTGGAGTATATACCCGTCATCTTTCAAGTTGCCTCTTTGTTGGCTGCACTCTCTCACCCCGGTCACATAGTTCTCTATGCTCCCGGGGATTTGCTCCCTTGCCGTCGCGATGCATCTTGAAATCTATAAGGTATATGCGCATAGATGAGGTATCTGATGAAAAGACAATGCGTCTCAACCGTAGAACGAAAACAATCCGGTAAACGTAGTACAAATGTGTATTTGACCGCTAAAGTGGTAGATGAAGCCCGTGATTTAGGGATCAACTTATCAGCGACACTAGACAAAATGTTGTCCGATGTTGTTCGTGAGAAAAGAAGACAGCTATGGAAAACTGAAAACAAAGCCGGTATCCACGCTTTCAATGAATTTGAGCGTGGTGCAGGGCTATTTACCGATGATGATGAATACGGGGTTATTTGATGGCTCAGTATGCTGTTTACCGCAATAAATCCCCTAAATCGAGGGAGTAATACCCTTTCATTATCGACATTCAGAATGACCTATTAGACGATTATAATTCACGGACAATATTACAAAGTCAGTGACAACGGTAGCAAAGAATTGCCTCAAATAGACGCGTTAAGAGCAAAAGATACCCAAAAGTCATCTTGGTTGGCGGTTGGCTATTTTAATTATTGGTAGCTCCATGCACTTTTAGCTATAATAGCTATTCGAGCCATTTTAGACGGAAGGTGATGTATGGAAATTATTCCCGCACAACTAGCTAAGAACCAGTTTGGTGATCTGCTTATGAAAGTTCAGCGTGAACCTGTAGAAATTAGTAAGCATGGTAAGCGTGTAGCCGTGGTTATCTCTCCTGAAGAGTATGATCAGTTCGCACAGCTCAAGTTACAGAATTTAAAAGCCGTTCTGGCTGAATCTATTGCACAAGCTGATCGTGGCGAATTGCATAGTATTGATGATGTATTTGCACCGTTGACGGTTGATGAACTTGAGGGTAAGGCTTAAGGATGAGTGTCCGGTTTACAAAGAAAGCCAGAGAGCATATTCGTGCAATCAAACTCTATTCTATGCGCCGATGGGGGGCGAATGTCGCGGAAGCTTATTCAACTTCGTTACGTGTGACTATGACGGAAATTCTTGATCGTCACCCATCCCCCGGTCGTGATCGCAGTGAGGATCTTTATTTTGGTGTGCTAAGTTTCCCCGTAGAGAGCCACATTATTTACTACCGGGAAGTTCCGACGGGTATTGAAGTGTTGGCGGTGTTGCATCAAACGCAAGATCCACATAATCATCTATACCCTATGGATTTCAAGATGCATCGCGACGGCAAGGGAGCAAATCCCCGGGAGCATAGAGAACGATGTGACCGGGGTGAGCGAGTGCAGCCAACAAAGAGGCAACTTGAAAGATGACGGGTATATAATGAAGAGCATAAAACGTGGGATACTTTATTTAATTCGCAATAAAATAAGCAGCTAAACTTTTGTATCAGATGCTTGAGTGAGTTACCCGAGCGCCGTTTTCCTCAGAAACCTGAGTTGTCGAACTATTTCATCCGGTTCTCACCAAAATCCCGGCTGGAGGTCAGGAAAAGTTGTTTTGCAGGACGAAGGAAATTCAAAAAAATCCCTCGATTTTCACCGGGGGATTGGTATAGGAAAGAGAGTGGATCTTGGGGATTATCTGGTTAAACCTGACAAACAAGAGCTGCATCAAGGCAATTTCGTTGATAATCATCCCAAAAAGCTGGGGGATGAGCCTCAATATCGCTTTCTAACAGCATGGGTTTTTGCCATTTAAATTGTTTGAACCCTGCCTTTTGGATCGCTGTTTGATATTGTTCACGACTCCAACGATACATAGTGAAAGGGCTGGGTGGTGTGGTAAGAAATTCAGCTTTCACGAGAGTGGTGTCTTTCACCGGCTCTTCACTCAGAATTTTTATACAATAATTCTCATAATTCCCTTTCTCTAATCGATAATCAGGTTCAAAGGTATACGCAATTAGTTTACCGGCAGGTTTGAGATGAGCGGCAATGACACGGAACATAGTTTCAAGGTCTTCGAGAGATTCTGCATGGCAGAATAACCAGGCTGCATTAACTATGTCAAACTTGCCAAATGACTCCGACTCCATCTTGCAGATATTTCTTACGTGAAATTCGATATCGTCACCGTATTGTTGTGATTTGCTTTTCGCAATCGCTATCATGTTTTCTGATATATCGACTCCAATGACTTTTGACGCACCACGATTTTTGTATTCTCGACTAAAGAGACCATATCCACAGGCTAAATCTAACACTGATTTCCCGTGTATATCTCCTGCCAGGTTGAAGATAGTTCTGATTTCTACTTTGATATGGTCAGTAGCATCTGAAAAGCTCTCGTAAAGATGTGCAATAGGGCCATATAAAGTGTTATCTTTCATGTTGTTATCCTTAGCTAAAGGCCAAAATACTTTATACCCGTCATCTTTCAAGTTGCCTCTTTGTTGGCGGCACTCGCTCACCCCGGTCACATAGTTACCTATGCTCCCGGGGATTCACTCCCTTGCCGTCGCGATGCATCTTGAAATCCATAGGGTATATTTATCGAAGAAATATATTATTTAGTACGAATTAATAATTACTGAAAGTTTTTCTCTTGTTATAAATAAGATTCCAAAATAGCGCCACATCTTACATCACTCATAATTTCACCTATAACAATAGGTTAGTAAATTCGCGCGTGGCAGAATCATGAAACGTTATTTATATTAATATGTTAGTGATGAATTAGATATAATTTTTTAATATTGGTTAATTTTCGGATAAATATGAGGAGAAAATAAATATAAAACACCTATGATATGTTTTTTGGAAACTATTATTCTTATAATAATTATGTCGTTTGAACAATAGAAAAATACCAATGATCCGTCGTTATGCCTTTATTTGACATCCTCCCTCACCTTCGGTACTTATATACCCGTTATCTTTCAAGTTGCCTCTTTGTTGGCTGCACTCACCCCAGTCACATAGGTAGAGGCGATAGAAGTATTATTATCAGAATGACTACTCCTGTCCGGTTGCCAATATTATTTCATCTATTCGCTGCTCGAATTTGCTCTGCTTCCGGGTGACAGTCCACAAGGAATGCCATCATTTCAGTGGCATCTTTGCTCAGGTAGAAGCGTACCATCTTTTCGTTGAACTCATGTATTTTCGCCGCAGGCACGCTGATGGCGTCTATACCGTTTGACATCAAAATACCATTCATCATGAAACGGGAAGTACGTTTATTACCGTCAAAAAAGAATTGCTGTAACGCACCAAAAAGGAAGAATGCAATTCCCTTTTCAAAAGGCGGACATTCATCCAATACCGCCATACCGGCTTGAAAAATGCGGTTCAATTCTGGAGCGCCTGATGCGGTAGGTAACGGAATATGCCGCCCACACTCACCCAAACTAACATCTGGGGTGTAGTTGGTCTCCCGCCCTTCTCCACGGAATATTCCCCATTCCAAGGCTTCATTGCGAGCAACTATGCTATGAAGTTCAGTAAACATAGCCTTGGTCAACTCAAATTGACCTTTTTTCACCAGAGATAACAAGCGCTTGGAACTTTCTGCAAGATTCAGTACTTGCTCCTGATCAGAAACCTTCCTACCACCGACGGTTACACCATCCAATAATGTTTTCACTTCGGGGAAAGTAAAAGGATTACCTTCAAGAACGCTAGCATCCCAAACAAATTCTGGTAGCATCCGGTGAAAACGGAAGCATACCCGCTCAATAGAATAGATCGGAACAATAAGAGGAACCGAAGATCGGTCCCAACTAAACCCCAGAGCGTTAAAAAGCTTCATCGTTGTTCATTCTATTTCACAATCTTGAATGTGAGGAACTCTAAAGTTGCTCCACTCTAGAGTTAACATGATAAAATCTCCCACTTGAAAGATGTAATCACAGATTAAATAAGTCTCTGTGTCAATCCGGCAAACCCAGATATTCGTTAACAACTTACACTTTTATCCAAATTCTCATTAAATGCCGTTGATAATCAATAAAGCTACTGCGATAGTGTAATAATTCATGATTATTCACAAAGATCGCGCTGTCTTCCTCAAGCTGCATTTCTATATGATTATCAGGCTTATCAACATGCCTTAGAAACTCGCGAATAGCAGTGGTCAAAGCAATACCAGAAAGGTCATTTTTTATCTCAAATCCACTTTCAATAGAATCCAGTCTTAAGCGGACGGGAGTTTTGTAACCAAAAACCTTAGCTTCAATGGTTTCGATACCACCACTTTTCGTGAACGAGGTAGGGACTTGAAATATAGCGGTGCGCTCTGTCATCAACTTAATCATCCATGATGTATTAGGCTCTCTAGAGAGCTTATCTCGCAGCGCCAGCGCATTGCAAAAACGATTAACCCCACCGCCGCAAGAAGCGGATTTTCGGCAATATAAACCAAAATATTTAACCGGTTCATTATAAAAGGCGGTATCGGTATGATAGGTTGCTTCATCCGACCCTTCTGAAAAAGTTTGATACAGAGCATCATTATTCATCTGCTTTCTGATATCCCAAACAACTTGTCCCGTAACTTTATTTGCCGCTAAAGGAAAACCTATCATTAAAGCAATAACGTAAAAGCAGATAGCCTGCTCATCCGCCGACTTTCCTGCTAATCCTAACTGTCTGATGTGAATAATATGATACCCCTGTAAGGCCGCATTTCTTAATGTTTTTTCGATCTCCCAAAGCATTGGAATTTTATTAAACAGATTTATTCTAAACGATTCAGTGAGTAGGTTTTCATTTAGTTCTGCTCTGGATAGCCACTGGTTCCTGCCCAAATGATTCATTTGGCTAAGTATATTTTCCCAATCAATTGCTGAAAAATCGTGAACTTCCAGGATATCAATGTCTTTGATAAGATAGCCTATCGAGGGAGGATAGGAATGGTCAAGATTAAGGGTGCACATTAGGATGGATTTCCTTTCGCAGATGGATAAACAAAAAAAGTACCAAAATGATAATCAGGTGAACGATAGCTAAGAACTTCATCACTCCATACCAGCCTGATTGATAAAAAGCATAACCTGAAAAAATCGCTCCTAAAGCGCCACCACCGTAGTAACAACTCAGATAAAGTCCACTGGCAAAAGTGACAGGAATATAATGGACCTGACTGACAAGTCTGGTCGTCAATGTTTGTATAAAATAGGTACATATTGCAAAAATAATGACTCCTGACAGGACAACAACGATTGAATACCCCATCATGACAATAGATGCCCACAGCAATATACCTGCTCCTATTACCAGTACACTTTGGCTGTATTTTCTGTGCAGATACGGACTCAGTAATATCACTATCAGGGCTGGTAAACAGGCCAAATAAATCAATCCGATATGTGTAGGTTGCTGATTAAAAGGAGTGGCAGCAAGACGTAATCCTAAAGCCGTAAAAATAGCGCTTTGAGTAAATAGCAGACCAAATCCAGATAACAAGGCGATCAGTAACCATTTTTCTTTTATTACAAGCGGAAAAATAGAGCGCAGAACATACTCTGGCGGATTAGTATTGTCTTCAGAGGTAACAGAGACGTGCCCCAATCTATGAATAACCAGTATAAGCGCCAATGTAAGCCAGAAAGCACAGGTAAAAAACCCCAGTGTCCATCCCACCACATCTGTAGCAATAGCAGGATAAAATCGACTCAGAGTACTGCCTAACACTGTCCCTGCGACATAACAACTCACAACATGAGTACGTTTATGCTCACTTTCAGTTTGACTGATGAGAACCATACTAGCTGTTAATACAGCGGGTACAATGAAACCTTGCATAATGCGGATTATAAAAAGTTGTTGTATTGAGTCACTAAAACCAATACATAAATTTAGTAAAATAAGACCACACAATCCAGCTTTGAGGGCATATGCTGTACCAAATTTCCATACCCATTGGCTCACAAAAGGTGCTGTCATCATCATTCCCAACAAACTAGCCATATTTAACCATCCTGCTGTCGTTGGCATGACACCAAATCTTGCAGTCAGCCACGGATATAGAGCTTGAAGCTGGTATAGATTAAAAAAAGCAGCCGTCGAACAAATGAACAGAAACAATCTCATAACTTATTGAAGAGAATGAAATTAATGATGAGAATAATCTATATAAGATCATTAGAAACGGGAAAGTCTAATATTCACTCACGGTGATAGCCAAAACATAAGAGTGAACATGAAATCAAATACAAGGTAAATTTACTTTCACACCAAATCAGAGGAATTAAGTGTTGGAGCTTAAACAATTACGCTATTTTATTGCCGTAGCAGAAACTTTGAATTTCCGGCGCGCAGCGGAACGCTTACACATTACACAACCCCCTTTAAGCCAAAGTATTAAATCTCTTGAATCTTCTTTGAATGTGAAGTTGTTTCACCGAAATACTCATGGCGTCCAACTAACCAAAGCGGGCGAAGTCTTTTTAGATGAGGCCTTAAGAGTTTTGGCGACAGCCCAACATAGCATCAATAGAGTCAGACAGGCAGAAACCGGAGAAATCGGTATCTTGCGCATCGGATATTCTGCCAGTTCAATCTTTTCATCTGCTTTAACCTCTGCTTTATCTGTTTTGCTGAAGGAACGTCCCAAGCTTGAATTACAGCTCTGCGAAGGTAATGCATTTACGCATTTGACCGCTTTACGCTCAAGGAATCTCGATGCAGCAATACTTAGAGCTGATTTAAGTAATGAATCGGTTAAAGGGTTAAGGATTCTTTATTTAGGAATGGAACCACTTTATGTGCTACTACCTGAGGGGCACTTTCTAGCCTCTGCAAAAGGAATTAAACTTCATGAACTACAAGGAGAACGATTGCTTTTACAACCAGCCAGTCACAGGACTTTTTTACGGCGCCAAATAGAGTCATTATCAGAAAAAACGGGCTTTTCACTATCTCATTTTCTTGAAGTGCCCAATATTGCCAATATGATTTGCTTTGTTTCCGCTAACCTTGGTGTAGCAATCCTACCTGCCAGTGTAGCGAAAATTGCTCACGGCTTGGTAGCGATTCCTCTTCTGGAAACAGGAGCAACACAATCCTTAATGCTCGTCAGTGTACAGGGAAATTCTTTGGCAGAACATTTAGACAAAATATTCCGAAAATTGGCGATAAATTCAGAAAAACAACAGAAATAAAGTTAAATATTCTGCAAAAATATTTCCCCTACTACCATTAATAGTTATATCCCCAATTACATTAGTAACAAAATTGAACAGTAGTGGAAAATTTGAATTATGCATTACAGCAGAACACAACAACAATACTGCGCCAACTGCATAGCTGGCGCAGGATCTTGCTAATTTATCCCTACACCGCCGGGAAAACGGGTAACAGCAAATAGAGTTTAATCACAATCGCATTAACGATATCGATAAAGAATGCCCCGACCATCGGCACCACCAGAAACGCCACATGGGATGGCCCGAAGCGATCGGTAATCGCCTGCATGTTCGCAATGGCGGTAGGTGTCGCCCCTAAACCGAAACCACAGTGACCCGCCGCCAGCACCGCAGCATCATAGTTTTTACCCATCACCCGATAAGTGACAAAAATCGCATACAACGCCATGACGATGGCTTGGATGGTGAGAATGACCAGCATGGGTAATGCCAGCGATGCCATCTGCCACAATTTCAGGCTCATTAATGCCATTGCCAGAAACAGGGAAAGACTCACGTTACCCAATACAGAAACCGCTCGGTCAAAGACCCGGTAGAAACCTAACACCGACAGACTGTTACTGAGGATAACCCCGATAAATAACACACAGACGAACGTCGGTAATTCAAACCATGTACCTTGCAGAAGTTCAGATACAAAATTACCTGCCATCAGACAGATAGCGATCAAGGCGATCGTTTCCAGCATCACCAGTGCTGTGATCATCCGCCCGGTATAAGGTTTTTCAAATGCCGTTGGCACTTCGGTATCATCGGCCCTTAGCCCCGGGGTTTTTGTGTTTCTCACCAGAAAACGGGCAACCGGTCCACCAATCAAACCACCCAGTACTAAACCGAAAGTCGCACAAGCCATTGCCACTTCTGTTGCATTTTCAAAACCATAACGCTCACTAAACAGTTTACCCCAAGCAGCACCCGTACCGTGACCACCAGACAGCGTAACAGAACCCGCCAGTAAGCCCATTAATGGGTCCAGACCTAACAGTTCAGCCAGGGCGATACCCACCGTGTTCTGAACCAGCAACAAGCCAACAACGACGAAGACAAACGTGAACAGAACCTTACCACCCGCTTTCAGGCTAGCAAGATTAGCATTCAAGCCGATAGTGGCGAAGAAAGTTAACATCAAAGGGTCTTTAAGAGATAAATCAAAGTTGATTTCCCAGCCTGTTGTTTGTTTAACAGCTAAAAGAATCAGAGCAACTAACAGACCACCGGCGACCGGCTCAGGAATGGTGTATTTTTCAAGAAATGGGACTGATTGTACAAGTTTGCGCCCAAGTAATAGTACTAATGCGGACGCCACAAGCGTGCCATAAACATCAAGATGATACATCTATGTACCCCAACTATATTGTTAAAATTATGTAAGTTATTACGACGTTATACTCATCCTTTAGAAAACGCCAAAAGCAGGCAACGCTGGATTAGAAAAAAAATCTGCAACAAACACAAGTTAAAACATATAAAAATGTGACCAGGGCGAATCATGGCAACGAACAGAGTTTTTACGCAAACGATTGCTTTACGCAGTCGATCATTAAATGCGTTCTTTGTCAGTCTGGAATTTCACACCATGCTCACCTCATCCGAACCTCTTAATCTGGTGTTTCCTCAGGAGAAGTCATCTTTCTACAAATCTGATATCGGGTTACACATAATCAACTCATCACGCACGTATATTTCATCATCGTGCGTGATGATGATTTATCTCCTAGCGGTTGGAAGGCCAAATAAAATCGTTACCAACCCAACCATCGAGATCGTATTCACTCATACACTGCTCAGCAAACCCTTTCAATTGATCCACTAAGCCCGTGGCTTGGGAAGCCAATAACACATCGATTCTGATAGCTTCGTGGTTGCCGGAATAATTGCGCTCGTATAATTCATGCCTGCCAGCGAATTCCGTACCGATAGAGTCCCAAATCAGTTTCATGAGCTTGACTCGCTCAACTGCACTGTAACCATTGGAGCCACGCATGTATTTATCAAGATAAGGAGACAGTTCCGGGTTGGAAAAATCGCGGGCATGAGAATTAATATAAATCAAGGAACTACCTAGATCCTGTTCAATAATTTCTTTTACCCGCGGGTAACCCAGCGTCATAAACCAACGATAAGCTATCCCATACTCGTATCGAGGCAATAGGGCATCTCCACTCCAAGGCTCCGGGGATTTAATCATCGCATCACTGAGCGCCCAAAACATATTACGCCATGACAATACTTCACCAACCCGTGCTTGCACGCCACGAAAATCCTTCGTACCCGTAGCTTCAACACCCTTAATAAGTAACCCAGAAAGAAAATCAAGTTTAACCGCCAGTCGAGTCACACCATGCAACATAGCCCGATGAAAATAACCCGATTCAGCAAAAAATAACGAAACTTTATCTACATCTCCATAGATAAATATGTTTTCCCAAGGAACCTTCACTTTATCCAGAATCATTATCGTATCGTTCTCATCAAATCGGGACGAGAGCGGATAATCAAAAGGGCTGCCCATTTTATCAGCCGCCATGGCGTAAGAGGGACGACAAATTAATTTCACTCCCGGGGTATTCATCGGCAAGGTAAAGACCAACGCAAATTCCCGTTTCTTTATTGGTAAACCGTAATGACCAATAAAGTTGTAGTGACTAATCGCCGATCCTGTGGCAACAACTTTAGCGCCGCTGACAATTAATCCATCATCACACTCTTTTTCAACATGAATACAAATATCCCCAATTTCATCAGGTGATAAATGACGATCTATTGGCGGATTAATAATCGAATGATTCCAGTAAAACACGCTTTCTTGCGAACGGATATACCAGTTTTTTGCATTATCAGCAAAATCACCATAAATTTCCGGTTTTACGCCGAGCGAGGTAAGAAACGAAGCCTTATAATCAGGGCTTCTACCCAACCAGCCATAACTCATGCGAGCCCACGCGGCAATAGCATCACGATCAGCAATTAAATCCTGCTGTGAGCGCGGTATACGGAAAAAAGGATGTGTCACACCACAACTCCCCGTATCTGTCGCCGTGGTCAGTACGTCACGATAAGCAGGATCGTGCAAAGCGTCGTAGAGTTTCGCAACAGCTCGGGCCGGATTTTGAAAAGCAGGATGGTTAACAACATCGTGAATGCGTTCACCATAAGCCCAGACTTCCCGGCCATCATTTAGCCCATCCAGAAATTCCTTTCCATTAAGTGGGCGGGTTGTGCGGATATTACCTTCATCCGACGATTTTTGTTTCATATTTTCTGACATAGTAGATTCCTTACATTATTTATTTACCAGAAGATGGGTGAAAATAAACTATGCAGTGTTATACCCGTTATCTTTCAAGTTGCCTCTTTGTTGGCTGCACTCGCTCACCCCGGTCACATAGTTACCTATGCTCCCGGGGATTCGCGCCCTTGCCGTCGCGATGCATCTTGAAATCCATAAGGTATATTTCAAGCATCAATCAAATTGAGAAAGGAATAGAAAGGAATGACGAAAAAATATCATTATTCCATTTATAGCCATCCATTAATACATTAATTCATTCGGATGTCATTGGCTATATTGTCATGCAATAAAATATAGATTTAATAATTATATTAATCACACAATATAATTATTAACAAATTCATAAAAATATTCCAAATAATTAATAAAACTTAGCACGAAAAACAAAAATACAATTAATTAAAGATTAATCTCCGAAGTTTATTTTAATAGAATAAAACGATAACGAATAATTCATTACTTTTTCATTTCATACCCTGAAATTATTAGAAATAACAACTAATATAGTGACTTGTTGATATTTTTATTGTTAAATTATACAAAGGAAGCTATAAGCCGATTGGAGTCTGATGATGAAATGGTTAGGAAAATCGCTGGTTACCCTGTTATTACTGGTAATACTGGCAGTAATCACGGTTTATGTCGTGATGCAGACAAACTGGGGAACACATCAGCTTAGTCAATGGCTGAGTCATCACAGCCGTTATCAGGTTCAAATAGGTAATATCGAACATAACTGGTCACAACCGGGCACCCTGACATTTTCCAATATTGTCATTAGCAATCAGCAACAGACTTTCATTTTAGCGGCTCAAGTTGTCGCATTCGATTTCAACTGGCAGCAACTTACTTCCCCGCGCCATTTTCATCGTCTGTTATTGCAACAGGGCCAATTAACAATCAAAGGCCAGCAGCAATCCTTACCTTTTAGCGCCAACATTCTGCAACTTAATCAGATGGCTATTCAGTCAGAAAATGCAAGCTGGCAAATTCAAGGGCAAAACATCACTGGCGGTATCACTCCCTGGAACCCACAATCAAATACGTTGGCAGGGAATGGGGAATTTCAATTCAGCGCTGATAAACTGAATTTCAATGATATTTCTCTCGAAAAAGTCATTATACGAGGAAATAACCAGCAAAATACCCTCACTCTCCGTTCATTTGGTGCAACATTGGCACAGGGTTCGGTATCAGGTAATGGGCAACGTCTGCCTGATGGTAGCTGGCAGTGGGATAATTTACTTATCAGCAATATTCGTTGGCAAACGCCAATGACACTTGAGGAGTTATTGCGAAAAACGAACAAATTACCCGCAATCAGTATCAAAGATCTGAGTCTCACTAATGCCAAACTGGAAGGTAAAAACTGGTCTGCTAACTATCTGGATGTCTCAGTAAAAAATGTCGGGTTGACTAACGGGAGCTGGCAGGCAAAAGAGGGCATCATTGATTTCAACGTTATGGATATTACACTGAATGATCTTCATTTCACCGATGTTATTGGTCACCTTCTTCTTGCAGACAATGAACTCACTATTTCCAATCTCACTTCCCGTTGGGAAAAGGGGTTATTCCACGTCAAAGGGCAATGGAATCACCAAACAAAACAATTCAACATCACCAATGCTACGGTTGCCGGTTTAACTTATACCTTGCCACAAAACTGGCATCAGTTGCTGAAAAAATCATTGCCTAAATGGATATCGCGATTTTCCATTAACGAGCTGACAATTAACAACAGCTTACTGATTGATATTAACCCCGATTTTCCATTCCAGCTTACTGCCCTCAGTGGTTATATCTATGACATGGAATTACTGAAAGAAGGGAAATGGGGAATCTGGCATGGCTCTTCGAATCTAAGTGCCACTAGCGCAACATTTAACAAAGTTGAATTACGTCGCCCTTACCTTAAATTACATACAGAAGGAGATACACTGATCCTCGATCAATTAGATGCTTCTGTTGATAACGGATTACTGAAAGTGAAGGGTACAGTAGATCAACAGGTACAGAAGCCATTTACTTTAGATTTCCGGGGAATAGATGCAGATTTAACGATTTTGCCTCAATGGCGGTGGGTGCCGTTGAAATTACAGGGTAAAGGCAATTTCACGCTGTTAATACAGGGAGATCTTGCTGCTGATAATATTAAAAGTTCTATCGATGGTTCATTGACTGCCACGGATAAACAATCAGGTAGCGAAACTCAAGTCATTGATAAGGGGAAAATATCCACACCAAACTGTGAAACTTGTCCGGTTGTTAAGCTATAGTAACGAATATTCGGGTACCTATGTGACCGGGGTGAGCGAGTGCAGCCAACAAAGAGACAACTTGAAAGATGACGGGTATAATAGTTATTTGCTATTTCAATCCGTTAATAAAATCTCCGAACAGTATCAGCCGAAAAACCGCATTAATATCGGTGACATTAAAAACGCAATTAAATTTTACCAATGAAGTTGTAACAAGGTATAAAAAATGACGTGTATACTGCCTGAATCCATTGAAAACAAACTGCAAAATTATGACCGTATTGTTGTCGGTGGCATCATCAGAGACCAAAATAGTCATATTCTGTTCTTACAACGAGCTCCTGATGAATCCCCGCCAAATCTCTGGGAAATTCCTTCTGGCGGTGTAGAAAAAGGAGAAAATCTATTACAAACACTATCTCGTGCCCCCCCAGTGGCATATTTAATGCCACTGAGAAATCTAAGCGATAGCCGTATAAGCATTTGGCAATACCATATAGGTACCCGTAAATACCGCACCGATTCCCTGATCACCACTAACAATCACATCCAACTTCACTCTCGCTTTACTACCTTGTGCCAAACGAGCCAAATCGCCGCTCATATTTTTAAGATCGGCAACAGATTTTGGCCTGCCAACAACCGGTTTTTTGTAACGGATATCGGCATCAGCCAGAATGATATCACCACCTAGTTGACGTTCCTGCAACAACAGCCAAATCAATCCCCAACCGGTCAGGGTTGCCAGAGAAAACAGACTGCCAGCAAAGATAGTTTGGTGAGGATTTTGATTCCCGGCTTCCGGCATGGTGGTAATAAAGCTCTGACCGGTATATTGAGAAATTCGTACCCCCATTTTTTCACTGAGGGGAATATGTTTGTACCAAGCCTGTTGCAGTTCGTTGCACCAATCTGGCCGGTGAAGAATATCATCAAGTGTTGCAACCGGCTTTATCATCAGAAAATGGCGAATGGGTGTCGTTTGTGGGCTAGCAATTAGCCCACGGTTTTCAAACCCCAATTTACTGAAAAACTCCACCGCATGTTCACGAGCACTGCATACTACCCGTTTAACACCCTCCTGGCGGGCAACAGATTCCAAGGCCATTGCGATTAATTTTCCTAACCCTCTACCTTGCATGTTGGGATGCACTGCCAGAAAGCGGATTGCCCCTTCACTATCCGCATTGATATATAAACGCCCTACCGCCACCGGGTTCCCTTTCTCATCCACAACCATCTGGTGATGAGCCATCGTGTCGTAACCGTCTTTCTCAGAGCCTACAGGTTGATGCAGTGGCTTACGCAACATTTCCCAACGAAATCGATAATATGCTTCCAGTTCTTGTTCTGTTTCAGGTACTCGCAGATGATACATAGAAACTGCCCCTTTCTTTTGATCATGATGTTTAATCGGGGATGGTTGCGTTCTACTGGCTATTTTTGGTTGCTAGACCTGCAACCAGAAAGTGACTGGCCCATCGTTTGTCAGGCTGACTTTCATATCGGCCGCAAACCGCCCGATTTCTGTTTTTACACCACTTTGGCGGCATAGTTCAACAAAATAGCGATATAGTTCATCGGCCTTATCTGGGGCAGCACCACCGGAAAAACTGGGTCGCATGCCCTTTTGAGTATCGGCAGCCAGTGTAAACTGGGAGACAACTAGCAAACTGCCTCCGATTTGTTGGACGTTCAAGTTCATTTTGTCCTGTTCATCACTGAATATCCGATACCCTATCACCTTCTCACACAACCGTTTTGCCTTCTGTTGATCATCTCCTTTCTCAACACCTAGCAACACCAGCAGGCCGTGACCAATTTCCCCAACAACTTCGTTCTTAACAACAACATTTGCCTGTGTTACCCGCTGGATTAACGCGATCATATTTTTCCTTTACTCAAATAGTAGCATCAGCACACTATCCTCTATTATCCGTTCAATCCCTCATTTTGTTCAGAAAAACCGATTGCTTCGAAATAATCTGGCACTGTCTGCCTATCAACAACATGAATGCTATTGATCCCTAACGCCCTGGCCGCTTCCACATTTTCCAGCACATCGTCAAAAAACACCGCCTGATCCGGTGAAAAACCTTCTGTTTCAAGCACATATTTGAAAATATCAGGTTCAGGTTTACGCATTGCCAAATCCTGCGATAAATAGAGGTAATCAGCGGATGCCGCAATCTCAGGATAATTATGCGGCCAGTAATCCAGGTGCAAACGGTTCGTGTTGGATAACACGACAACCCGATGTCCCGCCTCACGCAATTTTTTCATTATCTGAATGACTTCAGGTCGAATATTAATAAAGATAGCATGCCATCCAGCAGCAAACTGCTCAAAACTGAGTGAAATATTCATTTCCTGGCATAAAGTATCAGCGAATTCCAGATCAGTAATTTGACCACGCTCATGTTTTTCAAACGTTTCTCCCATAGAGAAACTTTTAGTCAAAGTCGCAAGAGGTGTCCCGCTCAAATTACTCCATACCGCTAAAACTCTTTTAAAATCAATCTCAATAATCACATTACCCATATCGAAGATATATAACATAATTACCCCCTGGCTAATTAATAACTTTTTACTTTAATCGTATTTTCAATGAGAAAACAGTACGGACAAGTAAAAAGCGAATCACTTCACGGTATTTTTCTTACGAAACGATAAAGTAGCATCCAGATTAAAAAAGTCGAGTAAGGTGTTATAGTTATGTTGTGGTTCCTCCTCTGTATCGGCCTTCTTCTGGCTGGATATTTCATATATGGCAAGATTGTCGAAAAGATATTCACTATTCGACCAGAAAGAAAAACCCCCGCTCTTTCTATGGCTGATGGTGTTGATTACGTTGCTATGTCCACCCCAAAAGTTTGGTTAATTCAGTTACTAAATATTGCCGGCGTTGGTCCTATTTTCGGCCCAATTCTTGGTGCCCTCTATGGCCCGCTTGCCATGCTGTGGATTGTATTAGGCTGTATCTTTGCCGGTGCAGTACACGATTACTTCTCCGGTATGCTCAGTGTGCGTGCCCACGGTGCATCCGTGCCCGTTATCGTTGGTAACGAACTGGGCAAAGCGATGAAGCATTTCATGAACATATTTGCGGTTATTCTGCTGATGCTAGTTGGAGTCGTCTTTGTTTTGAGTCCAGCCGGCTTACTGAATAACTTGCTGAAAGAGGCAATGGGTTGGGATAACATTGCTATCTGGGTCGGTGTTATCTTTGCTTACTATATTCTCGCAACGCTGGTGCCTATTGATAAAATCATCGGTCGCCTTTACCCACTGTTTGGTGCATTGCTGCTGTTTATGTCTGTTGCGCTGATGGTCGGTTTAGCGATGAGCGATAAGCCTTTCTATTCACAAGGATTGGATTTTACCACTAACTTTAATCCGAAAGATCTGCCGGTCTGGCCATTGCTGTTTGTCACGATTGCCTGTGGCGCTATTTCTGGTTTCCACGCCACTCAATCTCCACTGATGGCACGTTGCATGCAGAATGAAAAAAATGGCCGTTTCGTTTTCTACGGTGCAATGATTGGTGAAGGTATTATCGCACTAATCTGGTGTACATTGGGCCTGAGCTTCTATGAAGATACTAACGCATTACAGGCCGTGATTGATCAAGGTACAGCCTCTCTGGTTGTTCACGAAGTGTCCACGTCTCTGTTAGGTACTGTCGGCGGTATTCTGGCAATCCTCGGTGTGGTGATTTTGCCAATTACTTCTGGCGATACCGCATTCCGTTCTGCCCGGCTTATTATTGCTGAATTCCTGAATATCCCTCAGCAACAAATGACCAAACGTCTGTTATTAAGTGTGCCAATGTTTATTGTCGGTTATCTGATTACAAAAACCGATTTCAATATCATCTGGCGTTATTTCGGTTGGGCGAACCAAACCACAGCAATGGTCATGTTATGGGCTGCTTCCGCATGGCTGCTGCGCCGTAATAAATTCCATTGGATTACCACCCTACCAGCCATGTTTATGACCGCGGTGTGCTTTACCTATCTGGCATTTGCACCAGAAGGTTTTGCGCTAAACTGGAATATCTCTGTTGTTATCGGCCTGGCAGCAATGGCGGTTGTCACAATTGCTTTCTTTGCAAAAGTCCGCGCCCAATCAGCTTCCGATAATATAAAAGCCAAAGCATTAAATGAGTAAAAACCCAAGATAGAAATTAAATATCACAACAACCCCTCACGATAAAAAGTTGAGGGGTTTTTATTGCCCATGATAAGAAACACTTATTCCTCCTGAAAATATCAGGCGAGATATCACATGGATATTGATAATTTAAGCGTTACAGCCAGAACAATGAGTGTCTACATATTGCAAGTTATGCCAAGCTCACGGCTCATTATCGTGAAAAACAATGAAAAGGAATTCATCTGGGTAAAGGATTAATTGTAGAAAATTGGGAAGTTTCCAGGCAAAGATACGATTTGTCGTTTTTAATCGTTTCCTGCTTAACTATTAAATAAAAAAACAACTCATTGAAACTCTCGCCAAATGATAATCACGCTAATCCTGCTGAATGGTGGCAAACATAAACAAGATTGACTACAATTGTTATTAGCAGCACACTACGTATAGTGTGTTAAATCATACACCACTCGAATACTAAAACTTTGCTTTAATAAATGTAGGTTTGTACGTTTTTAAATGCGATACCAAAGAGAGCAACGCCCATTAATGGCACCAAAGCTTTTCTTTTAATGGACAACCTATCTTTGAATAATTGATCGCTTGTATCGAAGTAAACGATCCTAAACTGAGTTCGATAAATTCCCTACCCTAAAGAAAGCAATCTACTACTGGGAAAGGTCTTAAATGTTTTTAGAAAACTGGAGAATCAACCATGTATATGTTTTTGCCTTTTTTACTCGCATTATTTGCGGTTATCACCACCCTATATGGAAAGTATAAAACGAGTTATACCCTATGGGGTCTTCTTTCAGTGACGACTGTAGCTTGGTTTATCCATCATGCAACTGATTCGTTAAATCTATCTTTTTAACGGGAGACAATCTGATGAATCAGGTATTAGCAACAAAACAACAGATCAGCTTCGGCATGATATTTAACCTCATTGGGTTATTTGCTATCAGTGCTGTTCTAACCCTTGCTTTCTATTATCAATTGGTCCTTTCCGAACTCCCTTGTCCGTTATGTCTGCTACAGCGAGCAGGCATGATCATGATAGGGTTTGGTTTCCTGTTTAATCTGCGTTTTGGTATCAAAAGTGCGCACTATGGCTTATCACTTATCGGCTGTGTCGTGACTGGCATTGTTGCGATCCGACAAGTATTTTTACATATCACACCCGGTGATCTCGGTTATGGTTCCGCGCTTTTTGGTATACATTTCTATACTTGGGCCCTTATCTGCTCAGTTATCGCGATTATCGGCATATCAGTCATGCTGATATTGAAAAGCCTGGAAAAAACAACCGAAGAAAAGCAAAAGACGTCTGCCATCGGTCAGATTATTATCGGATTATTTGTCATATTAATTACCGCAAATTTAATCTCCACTATTTTGGAGTGTGGCGGTGGGCAGTGTGATGACAACCCAACGTTCTATCAATTGCTCGGTAAATAATCTTCGATTTGTTCAATTTGAACAGACAAGTCCCAGAAAACTCAGGGCGCCATTGGCGCCCTAAGCATTGGTATTGCAGGAAAGATTATGCTTCTTTACTGCGATACGCACGACGGCGTTCGTTTTCCGTCAAATGGCGTTTACGCAGACGAATAGATACCGGGGTCACTTCCACCAGCTCGTCATCATCAATAAACTCCAAAGCCTGCTCCAGGGTTTTCTTAATATGTGGAGACAGGGTTGTCGCTTCGTCAGTACCAGATGCACGGACGTTAGTCAGTTTCTTACCTGTCAGACAGTTAACTGTCAGGTCATTAGAACGAGAATGAATACCGATCACCTGGCCTTCATACACTTCTGCACCATGACCAAGGAACAACTTACCGCGATCCTGTAAGCTGTAAAGTGCATAAGCAACCGCTTTACCCTGACCATTGGAAATCATCACACCGTTCTGACGGCGACCGATTTCACCCGGACGAATATCATCATAGTGGCTGAATGTTGCATACAGCAGACCGGTACCGGAGGTCATCGTCATGAACTCAGTACGAAAGCCAATCAGACCACGGCTTGGAATAATATAATCAAGGCGCACACGACCTTTACCGTCTGGTAACATATCGCGCAGATCTGCTTTACGCTCACCCAAAGCCTGCATCACATCTCCCTGATGCTGCTCTTCAATATCCAGCGTTACTTGCTCGAAGGGTTCTTGCTTACGACCATCGATCTCACGGAAGATAACTTTCGGACGGGATACCGCCAGTTCAAAACCTTCACGGCGCATGTTCTCAATCAGAACAGATAAGTGCAATTCACCACGGCCAGAAACACGGAACGCATCCGGATCTTCGGTTTCTTCGACACGCAGGGCGACATTGTGAACCAACTCTTTCTTTAGACGCTCAAGGATTTGACGTGAGGTGACATATTTACCTTCACGTCCACAGAAAGGGGAGGTGTTAACACAGAAATACATGCTTACCGTCGGCTCATCAACAGCCAACGGTGGCAGCGCTTCAACAGCATTAGTATCACACAGCGTATCGGAAATATTCAGCTCACCCAAGCCGGTAATCGCAACGATGTCGCCCGCTTCCGCTTGCTCACTCTCAATACGCTCCAACCCTAGATGGCCCAGTACCTTACCGATTTTGCCGTTCCGGGTTTTACCTTCACTATCAATAATTGTGACGTTCTGGTTTGGCTTAACAGTACCGCGCTTAATACGGCCAATCCCGATAACACCAACATAATTGTTATAGTCCAGCTGAGAAATCTGCATCTGGAATGAACCATTAAGGTCAACTTTCGGTGGCTCTACATGATCGACAATCGCCTGATACAACGGCGTCATATCTTCCGCCATATCATCATGATCGGTACCGGCAATTCCCATCAATGCCGATGCATAGATAATGGGGAAGTCCAGTTGCTCATCAGTCGCACCCAGATTGACAAACAGGTCAAACACCTGATCCACAACCCAATCAGGGCGTGCACCAGGACGGTCAACTTTGTTAATGACCACAATCGGTTTCAAACCATGAGCGAACGCTTTCTGTGTCACAAAACGGGTCTGAGGCATTGGCCCGTCCATAGCATCGACCAGCAATAGTACACTGTCAACCATGGACATAACACGTTCTACTTCACCGCCGAAATCGGCATGTCCCGGAGTGTCTACGATATTAATACGGTAGTCATTCCATTTAATGGCGGTATTTTTTGCGAGAATAGTAATTCCCCGCTCTTTCTCCAAATCATTGGAGTCCATCACACGTTCTGTCGCTGTCGCACGGTCACCGAAAGTACCGGATTGTTGCAGCAGCTTGTCAACCAGGGTAGTTTTACCGTGGTCAACGTGCGCGATGATGGCGATATTACGCAATTTTTCGATCACAAACTTTGCCTCAGGCATTTTATAAATGGCGCGCTATTGTACACACATTGGTCGAAGGACTAAACAGGATCACAATAATCTATGCTTAACAACTTGATAACAATGAAATTGTGATCCCTTTCACGCCCATAAACAGACGCACTTTCGGCACAAATGCACTAATATTGTGCTTCGCAGTAACATAATTGCACCAATTTAGTGCAACATTCCCAAATATCAAGCTATCCCATCACGGGTATACTCACAACACAGTATATGGCAAGGCGTTAAAAAGTTGGCACGCTTTTCGCAAATGCTTTCGTGATTGAATTGATTTTCACAACTATAAGTTTGCAAACGTGTAAAGTAAAACGATGTGACTGTGTTTTCTTTAGTCTTAACCACGACCATTTTATCAAGACCGACACAAACCAGGAGAAACCAAGTATGTCCGTTGAACATGTTTTAACCATGATTGAAGAGCATCAGGTGAAGTTTATTGATTTGCGTTTCACTGATACCAAAGGCAAAGAACAACATATGACCATTCCTGCTCATCAGGTTAATGCAGACTTCTTTGAAGATGGCAAAATGTTTGACGGATCTTCAATCAGCGGTTGGAAAGGGATTAACGAATCTGACATGGTACTGATGCCAGACTCAAGTACAGCCATGCTTGATCCCTTCTTTGACGATGCCACATTGATCCTACGTTGTGACATTCTGGAACCGGGCACCATGCAAGGTTATGATCGTGATCCCCGTTCCATCTCCAAACGTGCTGAAAACTTCCTGCGTTCAAGCGGAATTGCCGATACTGTCCTGTGTGGACCAGAACCTGAGTTTTTCCTGTTTGATGATGTGCGCTTCGGCAATGCCATGTCTCATTCTTACTATTACATCGATGATATCGAAGCTGCATGGAATTCCGGGACGCAATACGAAGGCGGTAACAAAGGCCATCGGCCTGCGGTAAAAGGCGGTTATGCTCCGCTGCCTCCTGTTGATTCTTCGCAGGATTTACGTTCAGCGATGTGCCTGACGATGGAAGAGATGGGGTTGGTTGTAGAGGCTCACCATCATGAAGTAGGAACAGCAGGCCAAAATGAAATCGCTACCCGCTTTAACACCATGACCAAAAAAGCGGACGAAACCCAGATTTACAAATACGTCGTACATAATGTCGCGCACAATTTTGGCAAAACCGCAACCTTTATGCCAAAACCACTGGTTGGTGATAATGGTTCCGGTATGCACTGCCATATGTCTCTGTCTAAAAACGGTACTAACTTGTTTGCCGGTGACAAATACGGCGGTCTATCTGAACTGGCGCTATTCTACATTGGCGGTATTATCAAACATGCTCGTGCGCTGAACGCGTTTACCAACCCGACAACCAACTCTTATAAACGTTTGGTTCCGGGCTATGAAGCACCGGTGATGCTGGCCTACTCTGCCCGTAACCGTTCGGCATCTATCCGTATTCCCGTTGTTGCCAGCACCAAAGCTCGCCGTATTGAAGTACGTTTCCCTGATCCGGCGGCTAACCCTTATCTGGCATTCGCCGCTCAATTGATGGCTGGCCTTGACGGCATCATCAATAAAATCCATCCCGGTGATGCGATGGATAAAAACCTGTATGACCTACCACCGGAAGAAGCCAAAGAGATCCCCACTGTCGCCTCTTCTCTGGATGAAGCACTGGCAGCACTGGATGCCGATCGCGAATTCTTGACCCGTGGCGGTGTTTTCACCGATGACGCCATTGATGCTTATATTGACTTAAAAAACAGTGAAATAGAGCGTGTCCGTCTGACACCACATCCACTGGAATTTGAACTCTATTACAGTGTGTAATTAGCAGCGCCGTTTCCGCTGATCATTTTTTGTTGCCGTGAAACCTTTAGCCCATCTTTGGATGGGCCCTTTTCCTACCATCTACATTTCAGGCTTTGACTGGGTTTTACGCTCGAACATGATACAGTGCACCAAAAAAGTGCAGGAGTGTGGATGAAAACGGAAAATCTGCCCGATAGCGGGCAAATATTAAATTCGCTCATTAACAGTGTACTGGTACTGGATACTGATCTCGTCATCCGCTATGCCAACCACGCAGCACTACAATTATTCGCTCAGAGTGCCCGTAAATTATTCGGTACACCTCTTCCAGTGCTGTTCAGCTATTTTTCACTGGATACAGAATTGATGCGCTCTAGTCTGGTCAGTGGTCAGAGTTTTACTGATAACGAAGTAACATTAGTGGTTGAGAACCGCTTTCACATTATGTCGCTCAGTGCCCAACCCATTTCCGAGCAGTTCATCTTGCTGGAACTGGCGCCTATGGATAGTCAACGCCGGTTAAGCCAAGAGCAGGTACAACAAGCTCAGCAGATAGCCGCACGGGAATTGGTTCGGGGGCTGGCACATGAAATCAAAAACCCCCTTGGTGGGTTGAGAGGAGCCGCACAATTACTGTCAAAAGCACTGCCTGATCCTGCTTTGCAGGAATACACCCAGGTGATTATTGAACAAGCCGACCGATTGCGCCATCTGGTAGACAGATTGCTTGGCCCACAACATCCGGGTGAACGAATTAAACAAAGCATTCATTATGTTGCTGAACGGGTCTCTCAGTTAGTCTCGCTGGAAATGCCGGATAACGTCACACTGGTAAAAGATTATGATCCCAGTTTGCCAGAATTGGCCCACTATCCTGATCAAATTGAACAGGTATTGCTAAATATCACCCGTAATGCCTTACAAGCGCTAGAAAAACAGGGGGGAACCATTACTCTCCGCACTCGTACTGCTTTTCAAATTACCTTGCATGGCAAGCGCTATCGTCTGGCTGCCAGAATTGACGTGGAAGATAACGGGCCGGGTATCCCACCACAAATTCAGGACACCTTGTTTTACCCAATGGTCAGTGCTCATGAAGGTGGAACAGGTCTTGGTCTATCCATTGCTCGCAATTTAATAGACCAACACTCTGGCAAAATAGAATTCACCAGTTGGCCGGGACACACAGCATTTTCTATCTACTTACCAATTAAGAAATAGAGGATAACGATGCAACAGGGAAAAATCTGGATCGTCGATGATGACAGTTCAATCCGCTGGGTACTGGAGCGGGCGTTAAGTAACGCGGGGATGGAATGTACCAGTTTTGCAGACGCTGATAGCGCCCTGACCGCACTAGCCCAAAACACGCCTGATGTACTGATTTCGGATATCCGTATGCCGGGAATGAATGGGCTAAACCTGCTGAATAATATCAAACAGAGCAACCCGTTGCTGCCAGTCATCATTATGACCGCTCATTCTGATCTGGATGCTGCGGTCAGTGCTTATCAGCAAGGGGCTTTTGACTACTTACCAAAACCCTTTGATATTGATGAAGCCGTTGCTTTGCTGGAACGGGCACTTAGCCACTCCCGCGATCAGAATCAGCCAACTAAAAACCCGCAGGTCGTCACACCCGTTTCTGACATGATAGGAGAGGCGCCTGCCATGCAGGACGTTTACCGCATTATCGGCCGCCTCTCCCGTTCCTCTATCAGCGTCCTGATTAATGGCGAATCCGGTACCGGAAAAGAGCTGGTGGCCCATGCGCTGCACCGTCACAGCCCACGGGCCAATGAGCCATTTATTGCCCTTAACATGGCAGCCATCCCTAAAGATTTAATTGAGTCAGAGTTGTTTGGTCATGAAAAAGGGGCTTTCACCGGCGCTAATCAGGTACGTCATGGGCGGTTTGAACAGGCTAATCGCGGTTCACTGTTTCTTGATGAAATTGGTGATATGCCTCTGGACATTCAGACCCGTCTGTTACGGGTATTGGCGGAAGGTCAGTTCTACCGAGTTGGCGGTTATGCTCCCGTAAAAGTGGATGTGAGAATTATCGCGGCAACCCATCAGGATCTAGAACGTTTGGTAGAGCAAGGAAAATTCCGTGAAGATCTCTATCACCGCCTCAATGTTATTCGTATGCAATTACCGCCGTTACGTGACAGAGTGGAGGATATCCCTCGCCTGACGCGTCATTTCCTACAACAGACCGCCAAAGAGTTGGGCGTAGAAACAAAGATTCTCCATCCTGACGCAGAAATGGCCTTAATGCGCTTACCCTGGCCGGGCAATGTTCGCCAGTTGGAAAATATCTGCCGTTGGCTGACAGTCATGGCGGCAAGCCAAGAGGTACTAGTACAAGATTTGCCGTCTGAATTATTTGAACCCCATCATACCGAAATCGGCACAACAACATCTGTAAATACCGTACCCGCAAATAGAACACCTACCAATACCATACCGGAAAACTGGTCGCAGCTACTTGCCCAGTGGGCAACAAATGCCTTGGAAAATGGTCAGCAGGATCTGCTATCTGAAGCATTACCATTATTGGAGCGTACCTTACTTGATTGTGCACTTAAGCATACCAAAGGCCATAAACAAGATGCTGCCCGATTGCTGGGTTGGGGACGCAATACTATTACACGGAAGTTAAAAGAACTTGGGTTGGAGTGTTGAAACAAGGCTATAATCGCCCCGTTTCTATCTCTCTTACCAGTGCTGATATATCTACACCGTAATTCATTAACGTTTCCGACTCTGGTCCGCATACCTGCTCAGGAATCCGTTGACGTTGATAGTGGAGATTCTTTCTCTTCTGAAAGCCCTTAGTAAACAGTATATCAGCTCGCAATGCTTCAAAACTGTAACCACGACCAACAAGATTCACCACGCTAATCAGGTTGTTCAGACTCTCTATATAAGCATTGGAGATCGGGTGGTCGAAGTAAGCAAAAACATCATCGTGCCAGTTATCTATAGCTTTAACGAGTGGGTCAAAATGCACCTTCATTTCAGGTGTTATCTGTCTAAGCCAAACATAGTAAGCTTGCTGTGCCTCGTACCTATTTTTGAAGTTCCAGATGTCGAAAAATGACTCTTTCAGCTCGTAAGCATAACCCAGCTCAGGATAGTTGAGTATCCAGTCAGATAATCGCATATATTCGGCATCTGTCTGCTCGTGGCGACGTTTCAGCAACACAAAGTGATCTTTCATCAGTCTTCGACGCTGCTGAACGTTCAAGCCGCCTCTGATGACCTTTAGCACTCTTTCTAGTGACTCATTCGCCATACGGACAACATGAAACTTATCGATGATAACCGTAGCGTCAGGGATCATAGTAGCCACTGCATCTCTGTATGGTCGCCACATATTCATAGCTACATAGCGCACCTGATAGCGATCTTTTCGTTTAGTTAGGTAGCGCATAACAGAGGCTTTGTTATTGTTATCGAGCATATCAACAATGGTTTGCAGCTCGATATTGGCGATAACGCACCGGGGTTTTATGATATGGATTTCGTCAATACCCAGCCATTTAGGCATTTCAAAATTGAGGGTCTTTTCCAGTCGCTCACAGGAGTCGTGAAATATATTACGAACAGTCTTTTCATCCACGCCTACGTCCTCTGCTACGCTGGAGAAGGTGCGCCGTAGACTCTCGCGCTCGATGTATTGGATCAAGCGGTGAGTCATTTGCCGCTTACCATCCTTGTGCGGTACTGGTTCCATAAACGTCTTACAACATACTTGACAGCGGTAGCGGCGGCGATTCAGTATAATCCCTGTCCGCTTGCCATTGACAGGAGTATCCATGATCACCTCATCACGACGGCCAAAGCCAACGATTCGAGAATGTTTGCAGTGGATGCAGTGAGTAGGTGGGCTGGCAGTTCCTACATGTACCTGGTAATCATGCTCCAGTTCGGAGACAGACAGGACGACATAATCAGGCCAGTTAATGATGTTTGCCATAAATAGCCAACTTATTCTTTGTCAGTTATTCTACGAGCGTTACACTCCAAGCGATCAAAACATTCTCCGCGACCGATTTTATTCGCTTGATAATTTTCTGGCGTTCTGTTTTGTCGTGACACTGGTGAGCCTCCTCAACAAGCTCTGCAAGGTTAGTGTGCATCGTGTTGGTAATATCAAAATTAGGTAATGATAGATGTTTGAACACATCCGCAACTTGAATGGATACATTGTGACTGTTAATCCATTCTTGAACAGTTAATGAATTCAGTAATCCGCACAAATAATACGCTGTTTCTTTGTTATCAAAGGATGCAAAGTATACTTTGTGATCTGGAATATAAACACGTTCGCCAACAACAGGTACATTCTGAAAGCTTGCAACCGCTGCATAAAACGATGAGGACATTTCCGGCCATATCACTTTCCATGGTTTGAAGGTGTAATCACCAACATTATAAACAGCATGGTAAGGAGCACCTTTCATTTGGCGACGATAGGTAGAACGTTCCAGCAACAGTCTCTCGAACCCCTTAAACCATGCTAAGGTTTTTTTCATCTTCGGGGAATGCAACTGTGCATCCGCACTCTCGTACTCAGCATTTGAAATACCTGTGTTTGGTACGAATGTAAACAGCCTTTGTTCAACATCATCATAATCTGGAGCATCAAGTTTCAAGTAGCACTCATCGAAATCACTCGCTCCCTTAATTAAAGGGTAAAGCATATCGGGCTCTACCCATTGAGTTTTCTGTGGCCCAATGTCTTTCCGTCCAGCTTCAGGGCGGCTTTGAATCTGAACGAGAGTGCCATTGTTTTGCAAGATTGGAACAAAATAAACTCCGTTAAGATCCGTGGTAATCCCCTTCCGCCCTTTAGTCCATTCACACTGTAATGATAGATATTTAATCGCATTGAAGCGCCCAGGAGCGAGTATCGCCCACGGAGAACCTTCATCACCAACCGGAAACGCTTCTTTTGTCGTATGAGAAATAGCTTTCAGCACGTTATTAAGAGGTGTGCAGGGCCTAATAGCTTTCCTGTGACCAGGATTAGCTGACCATACCCTGTAAGCTACGGGGTATTGTGCGGTGACGATGGATTTTCGAAACAGCGCAACAGACGTGTGGTTGCTTGCATCTTCAAATGGTTTTAATTCCTTCATGTCATCAACAGACAATGGTTGAAGATAAAGTGAATCCTCTCGCTGTGAATCTAGTTTAAATGTTCTAAAACCTGCTGATGATGGGTTCTTAAAAAGTGTGCCAGTGATGACAAACGCTAGTTTGCCACCTATATCCAGCCATTTATCGGAGACCGTATAGGTTATCATGGCAGATATATCAAGTTCATTCCCACCATGGCGTTTGGTCTTAGAAAAAATACCATAGTCTTCACACGTTGGTTTAACACGTTCACGATAAAGGTCAGGTAGCTTTGACCATCTAACCCAAGGAGGATTGCCAATAACTAAATCAAATTTACCTGCTGCCGCTGACCAGAAGAAGTTCCTGACAATCCGAAACCAAATACCGTTCCATTGTTTTCTGTGTAGATTTAACACTTGATCATAGGTATGTCGGAGTGGTTTGTCCCAGTTCGATAGCTCTTCTTGGGTGACTATACTTGCTGCTGTCAGTTTTTGGCTGGATTTGTCGAACTCTAATCCCTGCTCAACATCTTTGCCCATTCGTTCAAAAACAAAATCGAGGCGCTCCCTGTTTAAAGCTAACTCAACAGGCAAGTGAATATTCAGTTTGGCTACCTGACTTCCAATGTTGTATTCAACAATTCTATTTTTTCCAGAGGGGATCTCCGCAGGTGAATAAATGGCATCAGCCATTAGTACAGGAACCTCAATATCCATTCCTGGACATGCAGCGAGAAGGTCTGCAATTTCCATCAGGAAATTTACACGAGCAGTCTGAACAGCAAGCGGGTTCAAATCAAAACCCCATACACTATCACATAGGTTTTTGATAACTTTAGACACACTCCACCCCTGTATTGCCGCCAGCTCACGTTTTTTGCGAATCACCGCCAGTAAGAATGCCCCGGATCCACAGGTAGGATCTAACACACGCTTCTCTAATAATGTGTTGTTAGCAGCTCTCTGAAGCGTAAAATCAACCAACCAGTCTGGGGTGTAAAATTCACCAAGGCTCTGCCGGAGTTTGCCAGGAACAAGACCTTGGTATAGATCTCGCAAAACATCCCTTGTCCTAGATAAGTGATCAAGCCGATATAACGATAAAACCGAGAGCAACCGCCTCAAGGAAGGTAGTAACGCCGGAACAACCTTGTCTCTAGCAAGGCCAATATACCAGCTAAAAATAGCCTCTTCGACAAAACCGTTAATGCCTGCTTCCCTGAAAATGGCCGATTTCTCGACAGAGTAGTCCAAATAATTCACCAACTCGTCATCATCTTTTTGAGCCGACATACTCTGAGCAGGTTGAGTCGACGATGTTAATCCATGTGCTGATACAATCTCGGCAGCTAACAGTTTAATGAGTATCGAATTGTAAGTATGAATGACAAATAGCCGTGCCGATGTAGAATCTTCCCGAAAACCATTCCAAATAAATGCAATCTCTTTGTTAATAGCCTCTGTTTGTGAAATTGACATATCAGCAACTTGGCCGTACAAAGTTCTCCACTCCTCAAAAAGCATTTTAATTTTGTTGTTGCCTTGCTGTTTTAAGTAGTAAAGCAGGCCATCAGACATAGCCTGCATAAATTCACGAGCATCTGCTGACCCATGTCCAAAATCAGCCAATAGGTTCTCAGTTGTTAAGGCTTTTCGCGTATCGGAGACAAAAGCGTCAATCACCAAATCGACCGCATAGGTTGAAAAGGGAATTAAGTGTTGAGTATGAATCTGATCACCATGGACCTGAGCAAAACAAATGTGTTCACCGTCAATAGCTATTCCAATGAAATCAGATTCAGGAATTCCTGTTTTCGCTGACTCACACTGTATATATGGCAAAAGTCGTTCTTCTGTGGCACTTTTGAAGCCAGGGCTGTCCTTCTTGCCACGAAACAAACCTGGCGCTTTGAATTCAATGATTACGTGATTATGGCTTGAGTCTTTACGCCCTCGCTCAGCATTCAAATGAAGACCAGTTGCATCTTCTATCACCTTCATCCAAATGTATCGAACTTCCTCTTCACCTTTCCAAGGCTTTAGGCGCTTTTCCTGAATAGCTTCGTATGCCTCTTGGCCCATTACGTACCACCTTATAAACCGGTGTAAAAATTTTCCCAATTATGAACCTGAACAATAATAGCATCAACCGTATAATCCGATTTTAAAAAATTTAACCAGATAAGGCTGACCAATACAGAATGCCGTGTCAACAATTCGGCAAGTTAGGGATCGTCATAACTGATTGACTGGCTGTATTTTATCTGATAAAACCAGTATCAAACGTGATTAATTTACGATCAATCGAGATAATAGAATCGACAAAAGGCAAGATTGAGCAGCATCTATCACCCTCCGGTTGAAAACGACAATTTTGTCCAAGTGAACAGAGCATATCTGAAAGAACAACTTTTCCTGATAAGGAGAAACCAATAACCTCAGAAATCCTGATATATACCTTTTGAGAATGTGGGGCACACAACCAACGCAGGAGTATGTTGCTATTTAACTCTGATCGAATACGGAGGTATCTTGAGTGCCTGTAACGCACAGTAAAAATACTCACAGAAGATCGCTGAATTGAGTCTGTAAAGTTCGGCGATGTAACAACATATTGTCTCACCAAGTGAGCAATAACCTAATTAAAAAAATCACAGCCTTCGTTGTGATTTAAATTCAAACTAGTAATTAAAAGGTTGGTTTAAGATGATGAAGTGGTGCCGGATTATTATGGCGATTATTTTGTTTTATTCTCTTTTCGTTGGTATGATGCAAGTATTGTCGATCAATTTTTATATTTTCCGTGATTACTTTGGATTGTGGGAGATTCCAGCCAAAGTGGCCGCTGCTATAGCTTCTCTTTACGTTTTTTGTCTACTTGTTAAGTTTTTGCCTCTTATTATTGCTATTTTTATATGTAGCTTAGTTTTGGTGGTAAATGTATGGCATTGGTCATTATGGGTTTCGGTCCTTATACTTATTTGGCCGGTTATTGTTGTTTTAGCTTATTGCGTACTCACCAAAAGCCTGAAATATAATACATCAGACTAGTACTACAGCCGTAATTCTCTTTCTCAACAGACGATACATTCATAGAAAAGCTGAAATCATACGACTTCTTAATGTTGGGACTAAACACCTGGTTCAGTTCGTCCATAATTTACCTGTCCGCGTTGCTGTAAGGAATATATCAGGAACAAGTAATTACACAATTTAAATTACAGTCTCACACTGAAGATGGCGACAAAGAGTAACAGAATTTCATTACACAACGTTAATTATTTTTATAGAATAAATTAAAATATTCGGAATTTTTATTTTACGGAAACTTAATATCTTATCGAGTACTCTTTGAGTAGATTTTTGTTATTTGATTAATATGGTTATTTTTATTTAAATATGTTATATTAATTTTTTTTAATTAATAATAGAGATAGCGTATGGATGACAGAGATAAATTAATGCAACGAATAAATAATGTTCTAGTTAATAGTTCAGTCATAGCTGAGGACAAACTAGCTGTAATGATGATGTTCTACTTTCAATTATTATCATCTACAAATACAGAGAGGGTTAATATGCGTATCTCTGATGGTAGGCTATTAACACTGAAATTCGAAGAAAATTTAATTAATCATTGAGTTGGAGCTTATGTATGGAATCTAGTATCGAAAATGACCTCTGGAAAGAGGTAGATCGGCAAAATGATTTGCTTTGGAGAATAGAAGAAGCTAAACGTGTAGCAGGCCTCAGTCTCGAAAGGGCAGTAAATGACACTATAGAATTAGGTGAAGAGGTCGTAGATACTATAGGCTTAGGTATGAGACGTAAGCTCTGGCAATTTTCATATTTTTTTGACGGTTATGAAGATGTATACGGAAGGATAAAAGAAGAAGATCACAGAATGAAGTTAAATCTGATGGATCTTAAAAATGAAAATAAAAGAAAATTCATTTCGAGAATAACAGAAATATATATTGATGAAGTATTTAAGGGTAATGAAGAAAAAGAGAAAGAAAGAATATATGGGAAAATATTAAAATTTTCCGCTAAAGTGGCAATAGGTAAATCAATTAAATTAAGTGTGTCAGCTATAATAGCAGAAGCTATATATTTAAATTTAATTAAAAAAACTATAGTGAAAAATGTAGCCAAACGATTTATAAGTGGATTGTTAAATATCGCTCAATTTTACGGATATTACGAGAAAGCATCAATATCAGCAAATAGACTTAAAATAACATGTCCACAATTCTATTGGGCTTTGTATTTTCAAAAACTGGAAATGTTATATTTTATAGTTGAACCTGAATTAGAAAAGGGAATTTATTTAATAGAAGGATTCAAGAATAAGCAGATCAGCGAAGAAGAAGTTGCTCGCGTACTTGCAAATATGATGGGTAATTGAGTTTATATATGAAAAATAAAATATTTAGTAAAGGATGGTTCAAAGATCTTTTTTGTGTATTTATTAAAGAATTATTGTGGTCAAATATGCCTGTTGTAGCCATTTTTATATGGGGAATTATATCAGTGTATTTCTTCCCCGATGAATGGTGGATTATATCTTTAATAGGAAGTATTGTAATTGTTGTTCTATTCTTTGTTCTCACATATTTAAGTGAAAGAAAAAAAAGCTAAGTATATATGCTTAACTTTAATTGTCATCCTTAAGCCACCTCCCAGGGAGGTGGTCTTCTACTTTTAATAAACCCGTTCATCCCATATACTATAGGCTGATGTTCCTGCTGTTACATGGTTCCATGTAATGGATTTATATTTAAGAAAGATTTTCTCATACGGCATTAACTCATTACTATTAATTGAATTTGGGTAAGTACAGGAAATATCAACAATAGTTGCTTCCGTAATTTTTACTTCATAAAAAAGCTCTGACTGCCCTGTCTGACTCGTCCTATAAAAAATAAAAGCACCATTTAATGATTCGTTAGAATCTATAGCCATAGCTAACAATGGGGATGATTTATCAACGGGTTTGATAAATTGTATAGGATGATGACTTACGTTCTGGTTACGAGTTATTGTGTGATTTAGACTGAGTACCTGTATTTGATCTTCATGCCCTTTTTGGTATCGATTCCCTATAGAATCGAGGGTTGAGCATCCAGCTGATATTAAGCCTTGTTTCTTACCATTTAATGTTAGATAAATCATGTATGACATAAAGATTACCGTCCTAGTTTCTTATTCAAATGATGTTAACTCGATTTTTGGGCTAAAAAAGTAACTTAACATATAAAAAAACTTATGAATACAGGAAGGACTTTTTCAGTGAAAAGTTAACTGTGTCTCCCTCCGAAACATAGCTCACGAGCAGTTGAAATCACATATTCGGCCCATAATTACGATAAAATTTATTTTTCGGCGCTGGTTGCTCTAATTTCTGCTGCCTCATCGCCTGTTCTGTTTGTAAAAACTCTCGAACTATTGGGGCGGTGCCGTCAATTCGGTCACACGATTGTCTAAGTAATAGACCTATTTCAACAGCGCGACGTTTTCTTCCGAGGTGCAATCGAACATGTTCTGCAAGGCGGACTCTGTTTACAATTTTATGTAATTACCCTTTTATTTAAAAACCACGCTCTGAACAATCAAATCACCCTTGAAAACTGACGCTGGCGAACCTGTTGACGCAAATAAATATCAAAACACATACAGATATTACGAATCAGTAACCGACCCCGTGGCGTTACCCAGATCTGTTTCTCATTCACTTCAACGAGTCCATCGTCAACTAATGGCGTTAATAATTGCAAATCTTCCGTGAAATAATGGGTAAAACTCAGCCCATATTGCTGCTCAATATCGGCAAAATTTAGACGGAAATTACAGATAAGCGCTTTAATAACATCACGGCGAATACAATCATCTTGTGACAGCGTTAAACCACGCCATAAAGCATGCCCCTGTTTTTCTAATTCCGCATAATAGCTTTTTAACTCTTTTTGATTTTGAGAATAGCTATCGCCCAACATACTGATAGCAGAAACTCCCAAGCCTAGCAGATCACACTCTTCCTGAGTGGTATAGCCCTGAAAATTGCGATGTAACTTCCCTTCCCGTTGAGCGACTGCCAGTTCGTCATCCGGGCGAGCAAAATGGTCCATGCCAATAAACTGATAGCCATTGTTTGTCAGCGTTGCGATTGTTTCTTGCAATATATCCAGCTTTTGTTCGGCACTTGGTAAATCATGTTCCTTAATTTTACGTTGAGCAGCAAATAAGCTCGGCAAATGAGCATAATTGAAAATACTCATTCTGTCCGGTGATAACGTTAATACTCGCTCCAGAGTAAATGCAAAACTTTCTGGTGTTTGTTTCGGCAGGCCATAAATCAGATCAATACTAGTGGAATTAAAACCCGTTTCACGGGCACGCGCGACCAAAGCAAAGATAAATTCCTCATCCTGCTCACGGTTCACCAGACGTTGTACTTCTTTATTGAAATCCTGCACACCCATGCTCAGACGGTTAAAACCTTCACTACGCAGGTGATCGATCATATCCAGTTCAATTTCACGTGGGTCAATTTCAATAGAAATTTCAGCATCTGGCAGAAAATCAAAATGGTGACGCAATAATCCCGTCAATTTACTGATTTGGTCTTTATTAAGATAAGTTGGCGTACCACCGCCCCAATGCATCTGACTCACTTTACGACCAGAAAATAACTTTGCCCGGCCACGAATTTCCCGTTCAAGCCATTGCAAATATTCATCCGCTTTATGCTTCTGACGGGTGACCAGTTTATTACAACCACAGAAATAACAGAGCTTATGGCAAAATGGGATATGGAGGTAGAGAGAAAGCGGTCGTTCAGGGTAACGGGCAGCAGCCTGGATAAATGCTGCATTGTCATACTGTTGATTGAATTCCAGCGCCGTAGGATATGAAGTATAACGAGGGCCGGAATAATTGTATTTCTGGATCAAAGGCAGATCCCAAACGATGGCTTGCTCAGACATGCTCATTCCTTCCGATGTTTTTGCCCATCAAAACGTAACGCTTTCATATGCTTAATATGTTGCGCTATGGTGGCTCCGCGCAGCCGGGTTTTACGCCGCGATAATCGCCACAGTTTACCCAATAACCATAACAAATAACATACTATTAGTATGGTTATTAGGATTAACCCGCCTCTGATCATGAGAGATTAAATTAGTTACCTTTCAGCAGTTGCATAATGTCATCCTGCTTCTCTTCTTCACGCTCTTCCTCATCCAGTTTAATACCTAACTCTTCCATCAGAGCGTCAATCCGATCCAGCGTAGTGTCAACATAAGCATGCTCTTCTTTAGACAGACTTTCGCCATTTTCCAGACGCTCTAACAATGCATCCAGACGATCGTCGTTTTCCAACATTGCTAACTCTTCCTGTGGCGACAGACGTGGTTTTGTCTCGACTTTATTAGCAACGACAGGTTTTGTCGGTTGTTCCCCGACGATCAGCGGAACAGGCACTTTACTACCAAGACGTGGATCACGTTGCTGTTTGCCTGACTGATGTTTATCACCGCTCTGTTCCTGATTGCGGTTACCGGGCGGATTGCCACGATGTTTTTTCTCACGCTTACGTGCACGCCCTTCCGCATTCAATTCTTCGCGGTTTTTTCTTTTCTGTTTACTAGCGGATACTTTGGCTGGTGCTTTTTTCTTTAACGGGTTCATAGCCTGTTACTCAGTTTGGTTTATCAGGGTATTGCTGCGCCGGAATCTAGCAGAAACTGCACGTATAGAAAAGCGCCGTGAATAACTCTTTATCTTTTAAAAAAAATAGCCAAAAATCTCTTATCATTCATGCATGGTTTAACCATCAACAAATATTCTATTACTCTTAGCTTTCAATAAATGATAAATCGATATGCCTATTTTTGATACTTCTTGCTATAAATCCGTTTACTTGTGGGTAGTTGGTTATGCTTTGTTATGGATGATAGTGAGTTATTCATTCGACCCAACCGTCCCTTATGATGCCGTCGAAGCATTGAACTGGGGAAAAAACGGCGAATGGGGTTCACCTAAAAATCCGTGGTTAGTGGGTGTAATGATGCTGCCTGCTATCCATATAAGCGGTGTTTCATTGAGTTTTTACTGGTATTTCATTCACTTTATTGCTATCGCGATTAGCATGCTCGGTGTATGGCATCTGGCATTTCGGCTAACAGGAAAAAAAGAGCTGGCATGGCTCGCCATGCTGACATTGAATCTGTCTGGTATTATTAACTTCGATATTATCCCATATAACGATAATTATCTGCTAATTATGCTCTGGCCGTGGATTATGTTGTTCTTTCTACGAGCCGTATATGACAATCCACGTTGGTGGTTGGCGTTTGCCCTTAGTTCTGGGCTGGCAACAATGGGAAAATATTCCACATTGGCATTGGTTGGTTCAGTTTTTCTATTGACCCTGTTTGTACCTAAAATTCGCCAATGTTACCGCCAACCCGCGCTTTATCTCGCACTGGTTATCTGGTTTGTGCTGGTCCTGCCTAACTTCTGGTGGCTATGGAACAATGATTTTGCCGCTTTCAAATGGGTAGATTCACAAATAGATAGTGGATTTAATCTACACACTACCCGATCGTTATTATCGGTATTTTATCCGCTGATTATCGTTGGCATTATTATCTATCAGCTTGGCGGCCGTATTAGCTGGCCGAAGGAGCAACCGAACCGATTGGTAAACATTATCATCTTGTTGCCATTACTGATTATCTACTGCTGGTTCTCATTCAATAAGGGGGGAAGAATGACAGAATGGCTGCACCCCTTTATGTCCGTTTCATCAGCGCTGTTGGTTGGTTCTATTACTCGTTTTCCACAGAAATCATTACGCAATACCCTGAGAGGGCTGATTGTCGTCGCAGGGTTGATTCTGATGGGATATGTACTGATTATGGCAGCCAATATTCGCGGTGCCGGCCATAAATTCGAAGGTATCAAAGATTTTTCCTGGCAACTGGAACAACGCTGGCATCAACGCTATTCGACACCGCTCCATTATGTCGGGGGCGAATACTTGCATCAGTGGCTGACTGTTTACGCGCCAAGTCAGCCAGAGACTATTCAACCTTGGATATCAGGAGAACAGGCACCCAATATCTATAACCGCCATGTTAAAGCAAGCGATATTATACGTGACGGCGCTATTCTGGTAGGTGCAAAGGGAAAAACCTGCGAACAAGAAGATTTTCACAGCGTTCTGCAAGACTGGTCAACATTAAGAATAAATAGTAAGGAAGAATTTCTTTTCCAGCCCGAACCTGAAACTAAGCCAACAATAGTCTGTGTAGGTTTTGTGTCACCGGAAAAATATCAGTAATTTTCTCTGCAAGTTGAAAGCCTGATTTAATAGGCTTTCAACATTATCTGCGTAAAGAGAGCCGCTTAATCCTTTAGGTTTCGCCATCCCCCTCAAAGACCTTATGACGGGGAATGCGAATATGATGGCAAACACGAAGGCTTGTGGAATCGATAAAAGCAATCCCTGTTGGTTTTCCTTTTAAATGATTCAAGTAGCTACAAAGCGGAACTAAAACAGAAGACGCAATCCCAACGAAACGGGTATAGCTGAGTAGTGAATCCCCGGAAGCATAGCTAACGAGTACAACCAACAAAGAGAATAGAAGACAATTACACCGAATTATTTACAAGGTCCTTCCAGATTAACGATGTTGCCCTTATTATGTTAATCTACCTATTTAAAGCACCACCTTATTTTGAGTTATTTTTAAACCAAGACTGTTTATTAAAATATCACATCCACTGTGTGATCAATAAACAAATAGCCATATTCTCACTCTGAAAGAAACAGGAGGCATTCCGTTTATTAGAAACGATAAATTATTACCCTTTGAATAACATAACTTTGATTATAATAGGAGTTTTTATGACATTTTATTCCTTTGCCTTTTCCCCTATTCTTATTTCAGTTTTAGGATACATAT